>DAIDJX010000144.1 GCA_027451165.1 Prolixibacteraceae bacterium
CTGTGATCTTATGGGCAGCCGTATTAAGAGCCAGCGAAGATAGATTCACGGAATCGGTTCGCATATAGGTAATTAACCCGGCTTCATACAACTTCTGAGCAATAGACATGGTTTGCGATACCGAAAAACTGAGTTTCCGGCTTGCTTCCTGCTGGAGGGTAGAAGTGGTAAAAGGTGGCGCAGGAGTACGACGGGCAGGTTTGCGGGTAACATCAGCAACTGTAAAAACCGCATCTTTACACAGCTCTAAGAATTGCAGCGCTTCTTCCTCCGTATCATACCGCCTGGAAAGTTCAGCTTTTAATTCTGCTTCTGTGCCGTCTGCCAGTTTGACATTAAAGAGCGCTGTAACGCGGAAGGTAGAGGCAGAAACAAAATTCATGATCTCCCTTTCGCGATCCACAATCAGCCGCACAGCCACCGACTGCACCCTGCCGGCTGAAAGCGATGGTTTAACTTTTTTCCATAGTACCGGACTGATTTCAAAACCCACTATCCGGTCCAATACCCGTCTCGCCTGCTGGGCATTGACCAGATTGATGTCAATTGACCGCGGATGGTCAATAGCGTTCAGAATGGCGTCTTTGGTAATCTCGTGAAAAACAATCCGCCGGGTATTTTCCGGCTTTAACTTCAACTCCTGCTGCAAATGCCAGGAAATTGCTTCCCCCTCGCGGTCCTCATCAGAAGCCAGCCATACCACTTTTGCGTCTTTGGTCAGTTTCTTAAGTTCTGCTACTACTTTTTTCTTGTCTTCCGAAACCACATACCGGGGTTGATATTTGTTTTGAATATCAATCCCAAACTCTTTCTTTTCCAGGTCACGGATATGACCCATACTGGAGGCCACAAAAAAATCTTTCCCAAGGAACTTTTCTATGGTTTTGGCTTTTGCCGGTGACTCAACAATGACTAAATTATCCTGCATAGGAGCTACTCTTTACCCTTAATGTTTTAAAACGACTGCAAAGTAATAAAAATGAATAGCTAAGTTCAAAATTTCAACTTCAAATAATACGGTTATCTTTGTTCCGTTGTTTGTAAAACGAAAATTTCATGACGGAAGAAAATAGCCTTTTCAGAAAATTTGCCCACCTGCTCCGGGGAATTTATACTGAAAATGATGCCCGCTTCAGGAACTACCTTCGCTATTTCTGGGGATTGTATGTGGTTGTAGCCCTGATGGTTGTCTTTCTTTTTTTTATGATTGCCCGGGGGGCTTTAGGGTTTATGCCCACTTTTGAGGATTTGGAAAACACGGAAACCATCCTGGCTTCACAAGTCATATCTGAAGACGGCAAGGTGCTCGGAACTTTTTTTCGCGAAAACAGGACTTTTATCGCTTATGAAAATTTGCCCTCTCATTTGGTCCAGGCCCTGATCGCTACCGAAGACAGGCGTTTCTTCAGCCATTCCGGGATTGATTTCAGGGGGCTCATCCGTGTGGCCAAGGGGATTCTGACCGGCAATACCCGTTCCGGAGGAGGCAGTACCATTTCGCAGCAATTGGCCAAAATGCTCTTCCCAAGGGAACAGCTCACCAGTTCTTTTGAACTCATTTTCAGGAAATTCAAGGAATGGATCATTGCTGTGAAACTGGAACGGAGTTATACCAAAGAGGAAATCATCACCATGTACCTGAACAAATATGATTTCCTTAACCTTGCTGTTGGAATAAAGACTGCAGCCAATGTTTACTTCAACTGCGATCCTGAAAATCTTCAGCTTCACCAGTCGGCCATGTTGATCGGAATGGCCAAAAACAGTGCGCTCTACAACCCGGTCCGGCGTCCTGACGTTACCCGTCAACGCCGGAATGTGGTTTTGGCACAAATGAGAAAATACAACTTCATTTCGAGGGCAGAGTTTGATTCCTTCAAAGCCAAACCCCTGGATCTGGATTACAACAGGGTTGATTTTAAACGGGGCCTTGCACCATATTTCCGGGAGTATATCAGATTGGCCCTGAGCGCTGAAAAACCGGAAAGGGAAAATTATGCCAGCTTCCAGAAACAACTTTTCAAAGAAGACTCCATCGAATGGGAAACCAATCCCTTGTATGGCTGGTGTACCAAAAACAAAAAAAGAGACGGCACCGACTGGGATATTTACCGGGATGGACTTAAAATTTACACCACCATCGACTCCCGGATGCAGCAATACGCAGAAGAAGCAGTCACCTATCACCTCAAAACCAACCTCCAGCCGATGTTCGACCGGCGCGTAAAATCCTTGAATAATCCGCCGTTCAGTAATGACATGACTGCCCAGGAGTCCGAAGATTTGCTGGTACGTTTCATCAAACAGTCAGAAAGATACCGGACACTTTACAGGCAAGGCAAAAGTTTTGAACAAATCCGGAAAGTATTTGATCAGCCGGTAGAAATGACCATTTTTTCCTGGAAAGGAGAAAAAGACACCCTGATGTCACCCCTTGATTCCATTAAGTGGTACCTCCGCTTTTTCCGTTCATCATTTATGGCGATGGAAAACGGCTCAGGAAAGGTAAAAGCCTATGTTGGAGGGCCTAACTACCAGTATTTTATGTACGATATGGTTAAGGTAGGAAAGCGGCAGGTGGGCTCTACGGTCAAGCCCTTTCTTTACACCCTGGCCATGCAGAACGGTTTCAGCCCCTGCACGCGTGTCCCTTATGTCCGGCAGCAGTTTGTGCTCCACGACGGCACCATCTGGGAACCCAGGGATGCTGACAACGACGAGGAAAACTATGGAAAAATGGTAACCCTTCGATGGGGGCTGGCCAACTCCCGCAACATGATTTCCGCCTGGGTGATGAAACAGTTCAATCCTGTTGCTGTAACGGAAATAATGAAAAAGCTGGGAATATACAGTTATATTGATCCGGTTGTTTCCATGTTCCTGGGGACTTCCGACATCACCCTGTATGAAATGGTAGGCGCTTTCAGTACTTATGTCAACAAGGGCGTGTTTGTCAAGCCATATTTCGTAACACGGATTGAAGACCGGCATGGCAATGTCGTGGCTAATTTTATCCCGCGACGCTATGAAGCCCTTGACGAAAATACGGCTTACCTGATGGTAAACCTGCTGCAGGGAGTGGTTGATGCCGGTACCGGGAGCAGGCTTCGTTTCCGGGAAGGATATGGGGGATTCACCATGCCCATTGCCGGAAAAACCGGTACCACCCAAAACCATTCCGACGGATGGTTTATCGGGATGACACCCCGCCTTTCTGCCGGAGTCTGGACCGGAGCAGATCTGCGAAGCATTCACTTTTCTGACCTCCAATCCGGACAGGGTGCGAGTACCGCCTTACCCATCTGGGGCTATTTTATGAAGAAAGTGCTGGCCGATCACTCACTGGGCTATACCCAGAAGGAGGAATTCTCCAAACCCGCCAATTTCAGGGGAATAATAGATTGTGGAGAGGAAATCCCGGGAGAAGAAAGAAAAGCGCTGGAATTTGATGAATTCTTCTGATCTCAGAAGATGATCAGGAGTATAATCAATAACAGGAAAAGAATAACCAGGATAAACTGATTCCGGACAAAAAGCCCAAGGAGAATCATGATCTCCACCTCGTCATTACAGGCGCTGTAAAGATCTATCTCCCCTTTTTCCTTGGTCACAAACTCATTGGAAACAAAAGACACTACTTCGGTGCCATTGAATTTCCAGGCCCACCTTGATTGCCAGAAGTTCTTGATTTCCAGCTCAAAACGTTTTCCGTTGATGATGACATCGCTCCTGGGGTTGAAAAGATTGACCATGACACAGGCCAGCAACGACTGATCTTTGCCGTCGTAAATTTCCAGTTTCGACAGAAAAAACTCTCTTTTCAGGAAAAAGGAACGGCCGTTAAAAACAGCAGAAGCTTTTCCACTGAACATGTTCTGCCATTGGATAGCCCCAATTTTTTCAGCACCTGACAGGATTTCCAGTTTTGAGCCGAAAATTTCCTTCACCCAGATCAATTTCTTCATAGAGATGAAATTTGATATAAAAATAGTACATTGAACAGGGAAAAACTATTGTTGTTCTTTTTTTAAAAGTTCCCTGGTGGAAAGTAAGCCGCAGGCCGCATAGATATCCTGTCCGCGCGAAGCCCTGATGGTTGTCAGAATGCCCTTTTCATTCAGCCGTTCCTTAAAGCGATACAGGCTTTCATCGCTTGCAGCCTGCAACGGGGTACCCGGGATCGGGTGGAAGCGGATCAGGTTTATGCGGCAACTTAGTCCGTTCAGCAAACGGGCCAGTTCCCGGATATGTCTTTCAGAATCATTCAGGTCTCCGAAAACGATGTACTCAAACGAAACCCTCCTTTGGTGGCTGAAGTCCCATTTACGGATCTCCCTGACCACCTCCCCGATCGGATAGGCTACCTGTACAGGCATCAGCATTTTCCGTTCCTCATCGAAAGGGGTATGCAGACTGACAGCCAGGTGTGCTTCGCTTTGCTCCAGAAATGTGATCATCCCCGGAATGATTCCAATTGTGCTCACCGTAATCCGGCGGGGACTCATGGCATACCCCCAGGATGCAGTAAGGATCTCCAGGCTTTTCAATACTTCGGGCAGGTTGTCAAAAGGTTCACCCATGCCCATGTACACCACATTGCTGATCTGGCCGGCTTCCTCAATGCTCCTGATCTGGTTGACGATTTCACCGGCACTCAGCTGTCCCTGAAACCCCTGTTTCCCGGTCATGCAGAAGAGACAGCCCATTTTGCACCCCACCTGCGAACTCACACATACCGTAATCCGCTCTTCTTCGGGAATCATGGCCGTTTCGATAAATTTTCCGGATTCAGTCCCGAACAGGTATTTTTTAGTGCCATCCGAACTCACCTGCACCTTTACGGGCTGACTAACCCCCATCGAAAACTGCTCATTCAGCAGGAACCTGGCTTTTTTTGACAAGTTGGTCATTTCATCGAAGGTCCCAACCTGCTTGTTGTATAACCAACCGGCAATCTGTCCTGCCGTGAACCCCGGCAGTCCCAGGTGGCTGACAACAACTTTCAATTCTTCAAGTGTTTTTCCAAAAAGCGGCTGCTTCATCAGTATTCCTCTCATTTTGCCGTCGGTTTCAACCTACAGAAACAGATAAGCAATTTAAAAATATATCTCTGAAATAATATTATTGAACGGTACTCCCCTTTCAATCAGCAAATCCCTGACCTCCACCACCATTAACCCGTTACCGCAAAGATAATACTTTATCCCGGACGGGAGTTCAACCAACTGCCGCAGATAATCGGTCACCCTGCCGGCAAAAACCTTGTCATGGTGCTCTGCGGAGCAGCATTTTATGTATCGCTGCCCCAGCATCCTGGTTAATTCATATTCAAAATAGAACTGATTGAGGTACCTGACACCATGAATTAACTGCTTGCCATTGACCAGGCCTGAGCGCAGCATACTGTAAAAAGGCGCCAGACCTGTTCCGGTGGCAATCAGCCAGGCGGGCTGGTCGTCACCGGTAAAGCTGCCCAGCGGAAGCGAGATGAAAAGGGTATCTCCCGGCTTACAGTGGGAAAGCTGGGGGGTAAGTGAACCTTCCGGTTTCACGTTAAACAGGATGGTAATCTCAGGATCGTTTTCGCCACTGCAAATGGAATACATCCGGGGAACTTCCTTCTCCCCGAGGGCGATTTTAAGCACCTGTCCTGCGGAGAAAGAAAAGTTCCGGGGAAACGAAAGGAGGAAAGCCCCGGGAGAGATTTCTTCTACCGAACTGATCTTTACTGGCCATAACGATTGTTGCCGGAAACCGGTCTGCATTTTTTCCGAATTTTTCTCCATACTGCAATAATAACAATAACAAGGGAATCTTTCTTTTTTCCGGGTGTGTCTTTTTTATTTCCTTTTTTTTACTGAATTTTGAATTCCATTAAAAAAAGCAGGGCTTATTAACTTTGAAAATCCAAAACAATTGATCATGAGAAATTTTTCCGGCGTGGAACTGGCTTTTTACCGTGAATCCGGATCCCCCACAATTTCTACAGATACCTCTTACATTTTGGTTGATAACTTCCCCAAACTGGGTTTACTTTCCGCCCTCAGCTTTTTGGAATGGGTATCTGAAAACCCGGAAGGAGTCATTTCCCTTCCAGTCAGTAAAACGGCACAGCATTTTTTGATGAATTGCCATATGCTGCTGACCGGTTGGGAAAATTCTGCAGGAAAGACCATCCGGGGAAAATATGGGTTGAGCAGCATTCCCAAACCAGACCTCCGCGGGCTTCATTTTGTCCAGTCCGGAGAATTTTATCCCATTCATTCCACACAGCACAATAGCCTCTGGAATTACGCAGACACCCATTACATCAAGGGCTTTGGCCTGGATCCGGAAAAAGCGCTGCTGATCAATTCCGATAAAATCAGGCTGGCAGAAGGGAAAAGCTATGATGAGATTTTTCCCGGATATCTGATTGATTTATCCCTTCGTTTCAGGGAAGCCCGGAACCACCAGGAAAAACTGCAGCAGGAATCTATTTTCAGGATTGACAACTGGTGTGATGAGTATGAAGCAAAGATCCGGGAAAAAGGGGGAATTGGCTTTTACCTTGGCGGAATTGGCCCTGACGGTCATATTGCCTTCAACACCAGGGGCGCTAATCATTATGATTCTACCCGGCTTACCACCACCAATTTTGAAACCCAGGCCATCACCGCCGGCGATCTGGGGGGAATTGAAGTGTCCCGGAACCGGCTGGTAATCACCATCGGATTGGGCACCCTCACTTTCAATCCGGAAAACAAAGCCATCATCTATGCTGCCGGAGAAGCGATTGCCGATGTGATCCGCGATTCCGTTGAAAGCAAACCCAATAATCTTTATCCCGCCACGGCACTGCAAAAACTGGAGAACAGCCGGTTCTACCTAACCCGCGGGGCAGCGGTCAAGCTGAAGGATTCGATCCGTGATTACTATACAGGTAGCCCCTGGAACCACCGGAAAACAGAACGATCGGTCATCGACCTCTGTAAAAAAATCAACAAATTCGGACATAAACTTAGTCTGGAAGATCTGAAGGCAGATGAATTCTGCAGCATGATTCCCGACTTGAATGAAAATACCGTACAATCAGTGATTGATTCTGTGATAGCCAGGATCCGGAGGGGAATGCAGAAAGAAACCGGACAAGTCTATTACCATACCGGACCCCATCACGACGACATCATGCTGGGCATCATGCCGGTCACCAACCGCCAAAGCCGGGAATCGAGCAACAATATGCACTTTTGTGTACTTACCTCAGGATTTAATGCCGTAACCAACCGTTTCCTGCTGGAATTGCTGAAAGACACACTCAAGCTGATCCGCAAGGGCAAAATTGAGATGATCAACTATCCTGATTTCTTCGAATCTGGCTACCAGTACAAATGGGATAAAGATGTATACCACTATCTGGACCATATTGCGGCTATGGATGAAGAAGGAAAACGCCGCGGGGTTTGCCACCGTCTGGTCAGGGGCATAGTCGCCCATCAGCAGCTGAAAAGTCAGCATGAGCTGACCGAATTCATCAAACACAACATTAAAGTGCTGGAGAGTAGTTACGACGGGGCCAAAAATCCCCCTCCCATTCAGCATATGAAAGCCACCATCCGGGAACTGGAAGAAGAGCTGGTATGGGCTCATTATGGTATTCCGGTTAAAAATGTCCACCACCTGCACCTCGGTTTCTATACCGATTCCTCCGGAGTGGGTCCCAACAAGGAGAGGGATGTCATGCCCATCCTGAATGAGTTCAGGAAGTATAAACCAACGGTGATCAGTCTGGCCATGGATCCGGAAGGGAGTGGTCCCGACACGCACTACAAGGTACTCCAGGCCATTGCAGGTGCGGTATCGGAATGGGACAAGGAAGAGGATCTTTCCGGGCTCCGGATCATTGGCTACCGGAATGTCTGGTTCCGGTACAATCCCTGGGATGTGGAAGTGATCGTCCCGGTTTCGATGAACTCACTGGCCGTGCTGGACAAATCCTTTACGGACTGTTACCTGAGCCAGGTGAATGCTTCCTTCCCCAGCTACCAGCTTGATGGCAAATTCAGTGAACTGACACAGCGGGTTTGGATGGAGCAGCACAAGCAAATTCAGCTGCTGCTTGGGAAAAACTTCTTCTATGAAAACGAATCTCCCCTCCTGAGGGCCACCCATGGACTGATTTACATGCGGGAACTAAATGTGAAGGAGTTCCTGAGAGAAGCCAATTTGTTGGGGAAATCGGTGGAAGGACTCTTTTAATTTCGGATTTCGGATGTACGATTTCGGATTTACATAATTTCGGATTTCGGATGTACGATTTCGGATTTATTGGAATTTCGGATTTCGGATTTGAGATTTCGGATTTAAAGGCAG
>DAIDJX010000145.1 GCA_027451165.1 Prolixibacteraceae bacterium
GGAGCAGCCATAGAACCGGCGAAAAGCAGTTCCTCCCTGCAGATCAGGGTGTACAATGTACAAACCTTTTATGCAGACAGTGACGGAGATGGATCCGGAAATCCTTTATTATCGGTTAAGGGTTGTTCTGCCCCGGCAGGATACGTAGCCAATGACAAGGACTGTAACGATGCCAATGCTGGGGTACATCCCGGCGCTGCTGACATTCCCGGAAACGGCATCGATGAGGATTGCAGTGGTTCCGACGGGCCCCCAAATGCTTTGCCGGATGTCAGGACAGCCCATCATCGGTGGTACCCAAATCCTGCCGACGATTTTCTAATGGTCGAATCCCCCTTTTACCAGGGAAAGGAATTCGTCAGCATTTTCTCCGTCAGTGGTGTTATGATGCTGGGAAAAGCATTATCTGAACGGACTACCAGGCTGGATATCAGAACTTTTCCACAGGGTATTTATTTGATCTGTTTCTCCGGAAGAGAAGGCAAAAGTGTAGATAAGATGGTTAAACGGTAAAACAGCTTAGTATCCCATTGGTTAAGTAAAAGTTACGGTTTAAAAGATTTTGCGTCTTTTTTTGAACATTTTTTTATTCGCGGTTGTTTATTTGGAAAATTTTCGTTTTCATTGCATAACGAAACAATGAAGAAATGATGAGATTAACTAATAACTGGTGGTGGCCTTGCAGTGAAAGCAGTAAGGAGTGACCGGTATAGGTGATCTGAAGGATATAAATAAGCCTGCTTCTTACAACGAGCAGGCTTTTTTGTTTTAAAGATCCTTCAGCTCCCTTCGGCTCCCTTCGGCTCCCTTCGGCTCCCTTCGGCTCCGCTCAGGGACCGGTGCTCAGGGACCAGAAAACTTGATTACAATGACAACAATGATAACAATGACAACTTTTTGGTGGTGGCAAAATTTCTCACACGATCCGTGATGAGCAAACCTGTTGTCTCCGTATGGGGAATATTTTAAGGCGGCTTACCGGATCACGGAAGCCGCCTTTTTTTATTTCGGATTTCGGATTTAAGATTTCGGATTTACATTGTCCGGTTTCCTGAAACCTGAAACCTGAAACCTGAAACCTGAAACCTGAAACCTGAAACCTGAAACCTGAAACTTGAATTTAGTCCTGATACTTTAAATTATGGAAAAGCAAACATATTACCCGAAAGTCCGCGAAATCCTGGCCGATACGGTAACCCCGGTCAGTGTTTACCTTCGCCTCCGGTCGCTCTACCCTAAGTCGATCCTTCTGGAGAGTTCTGATTACCACGGGCAGGAAAATGCCTGGTCGTTCATTTGCATGGAACCGGTTTCCTGTTTTACAGTGGAACAGGGCACAGTGACGACCGAGCGCAATGGCGGTCCCCAAATGGTTCAGGAGATAACCGCAGCTCAGCCCTTGTCCCTGCTGTTGGAGCAGTTTTCCCAATCGTTTGAACTCTGTGCTGATCATCCTGCTCTTCCGGCCAACGGTTTGTTCGGATACATGACCTATGATTCCGTTTCTTATTTTGAAAAACTGGATTTTAAAGCGCCAAAGAGGGAAGAATTCCGGATTCCGGAGGTGAAGTATTGCTTTTACAAATACATCATCGCCATCGACCACCACCGGAATATGATCTTCCTGGTGGAAAACCTCCGGGAAAAGGAGCAATCCCAACTGGATTACATCCATCACCTGCTGGTCAACCTCAATTTCATTACCTCCGGGTTCACTGCGACCGGAGAAGAATCCTCCAACATCACCGATGAGGAGTACAAACAGATGGTCACCAAAGGAAAAGAACATTGTCACCGCGGCGATATTTTCCAGGTGGTGCTTTCCCGTCAGTATACCCGGTCGTTTGAAGGGGATGATTTCAATGTTTACCGTGCCCTCCGGTCAGTGAACCCGTCACCTTATCTCTTTTATTTTGATTACGGAAGCTACCGGATATTTGGTTCCAGCCCGGAAGCTCAATTGCGGGTGAGCGACAACAAAGCTTCCATTTTCCCGATCGCCGGAACCTTTCGCCGCACCGGCAACGACGAAAAGGACAAGGAACTGGCCCGGGAACTGTGCCTGGATCCCAAGGAAAATGCCGAGCACGTCATGCTGGTGGATCTGGCCAGAAACGATCTGAGCCGGAATGCTTCCAACGTAGAAGTTGAAACTTTCCGGGAAGTTCAATTTTATTCTCATGTGATCCATTTGGTATCAAAAGTTTCCGGAGAGCTGAAATCTGATGTCAATCTGGTGGCAGTGCTGGGTGACTCCTTTCCGGCAGGAACCCTTTCGGGGGCACCGAAATACAGGGCTATGCAGCTGATTGATACCTATGAAAACCAGTCGCGGGGTTTTTATGGTGGTTGCATCGGATTTATGGGCTTTGACCGCTCTCTGAACCATGCCATCATGATCCGCTCCTTTCTGAGTCGTAACAATAAACTCTTCTACCAGGCAGGCGCCGGGATTGTGGCCGATTCTTCAGAGGAAAAGGAACTTCAGGAGGTGAACAACAAACTGGCGGCGTTGAAGAAGGCGGTCGAGATGGCGAACAAAATAATTTGAAAATGAGGCAATTTGAAAATGAGATGAAAATACTTGTACTTGATAATTATGATTCGTTCACCTGGAACCTCGTCCATGCGGTCAGAAAGATCAGCGGACCGGAGGTGGCTGTGGTAAGGAACGACGAGGTCGACCTTGACAGTATTGAAGAATACGACAAGATCATGCTTTCCCCCGGACCGGGAATCCCTTCTGAAGCGGGTGTAATGATGGAGCTTATTGCCCGTTATGCGCCTGTTAAAAGCATACTGGGTGTTTGCCTTGGGCACCAGGCTATCGGAGAGGTCTTTGGCGCCAGGTTGTTGAATATGGACCGGGTCATTCACGGAATGGCCACACCCGTTCATGTCATCAGCCGGCAAACGTCCCTTTTCAATGACATTCCCGACACCTTTGATGCCGGGCGCTACCACTCCTGGATCATTGCTGACAAAGAGTTTCCATCCTGCCTTGAAATTACCGGGAAAGACAGCAACAACCAGATCATGTCGATCCGGCACCGGGAATTTGATGTACAGGGGGTGCAATTCCACCCGGAATCGGTACTCACTCCCCGGGGAGAACAAATGATTGCCAACTGGCTGAAAAATTAAATTGAAATACCGAAAATATGAAAGATATATTAAATCTCCTCTACAAGGGTAATACCCTTGACCGGCAGATAGCCAGAGAGATCATGACGCAAATCGGTCAAAATTTCTATTCAGATATCGAAATTTCCTCCTTTTTAACGGTATTTCTTATGCGGGAAATAACCGCTGATGAGTTGGCCGGTTTCAGGGATGCCTTGCTGGAACTTTGTTATAAGGTGGACCTGAACGGTTACCGGACCATCGATGTCTGCGGAACTGGCGGCGACGGGAAAAACACATTCAACATCAGCACCATCAGTGCCTTTGTGGTAGCGGGTGCGGGTACCCCTGTAGCCAAACATGGCAATTACGGTGTCTCAGGTCCGGTAGGCTCCTCCAACCTGTTTGATCATTTCGGGTACCGGTTTTCCAACGATTCAGGAAAACTGAAAAATGAGGTGGAGAAAGCTGGTATCACCTTTATGCATGCCCCCCTCTTCCATCCGGCGATGAAGCATGTGGCCCCGGTGAGAAAGGCCCTGCAAACCAAAACTTTCTTCAATATGCTCGGGCCCATGATCAACCCGGCATCACCGGTTTACCAGTTGGTGGGCGTTTATTCCCCCGAAGTTCAGAACCTGTATGCCGATGTGTACCGGGAATCGGGGACCAATTACATGATCATCCACGGCCTGGACGGGTACGATGAGATTTCGCTGACCGGGCCGGCCAAAATTATCACCGGAGCAGAAGAATCCATCATTGACCCTTCCACCTTCGGACTGGAGGAGGGACGTCATGAAGAGCTTTCCGGAGGAAAATCGACTGCTGAAGCAGCTGAAATCCTGGTGAAGGTGCTTACCAATGCGGGATCTGACCGGCAGAAACAGGTGGTCATCGCCAATGCTGCCGCTGCCCTGAAAGTGGTTCAACCGGAAGCATCATGGACCGACTGCGTGGAAAAAGCTTCAGAATCGCTCGACAGTGGCAGGGCTTATCAATCGTTCCTTACCCTAATCTCAATGCAATGAGTACCATCCTCGATACCATTACTGCAGCCAAAAGGGAAGAGGTAGCCCTGAGCAAAAAGTCTGTTCCGATGGAAATTCTTCATTCATCCCCAATGTTTCTCCGGAAATGCAATTCACTGAAAAATAGTATTTTGTTGCCCGGTTCTTCCGGCATTATTGCCGAGTTCAAGCAAAAATCGCCTTCCAAAGGGGTGATCAATGCCGCTGCCGATGTTGTGGTGGTTGCCACCGGCTATGCAGCAGCCGGGGCTTCCGGAATTTCTGTACTGACGGATTTCCCTTTTTTCGGCGGAACATTGGATAATCTGATGAAGGCAAGGCTGGCTCTTCCGGAGATGCCCCTGCTCCGGAAAGATTTTATGATAGACGAATACCAGTTGGTTGAAGCAAAAGCTTCCGGAGCTGATGTGGTCCTGCTGATCGCGGCCTGCCTGTCGAAGCTGCAGGCCGCAGAATTGGCCTGTAAGGCCCGGGAACTGGGAATGGAGGTGCTGTTCGAAATTCATGGGGAGGAGGAACTGGAACTCATTCCTGAACATGCTGATTTCGTGGGGGTGAACAACCGCAACCTGAAAACAATGAAGGTCTCCCTGGAAACCTCCGTTCATCTGTCCCCCCTTATTCCGGATTACTTTCTGAAAATTGCGGAAAGCGGGATTTTAAACCCGGAAGATGTAATAAAACTTAAAGCTGCCGGTTACCGTGGTTTTCTGATCGGAGAGAATTTTATGAAGACCATTGATCCGGTAATAGCCTGCAAAGAGTTTATAATGAAGTGGAAGTGAATAGATCAAACACTGTGCGACACCGTGAAAACACTGTGTAACACTGTGAAACTGATAAGTCAAAGTTTCACAGTGTATCACGGTGTACGCACAGTGTTACACGGTGTTAAGAATGCATTTAGTATGATTGGAAAGATTCAGATTAAGGTTTGCGGGATGAAGTCAGCGGAAAACAGGGCGCTACTGGAGCAGCTTCCTGTGGATTATTTCGGGTTTATATTTTATCCCGGGTCGCCCAGGTATGTGGGGAATCTGGAACCGGATGACCTGAATCAGCTGTTCTCCACCTCCCGTTTCCGGACGGGTGTCTTTGTGGATGCTCCGACAGAGGAGGTCATCCGCACGGCTCAGCAGCACCATCTTACCCATGTTCAGCTGCACGGGAAAGAAACACCTGCGGAGTGTGAAAAGATCAGAAGCGCCGGATTTAAAGTGATCCGGAGTTTTTCTCTCCATCCGGAATTTGATTTCAATGCCTGTGAACCATTAACAGGAGTTTCCGACCTTTTCCTGTTCGATACCAGAGGCAAAGCGCCTGGTGGAACGGGGCAAAAATTCAATTGGGAATTGCTGGAAAGATACTTTTTGCAGGTTCCTTTTTTCCTGAGCGGGGGAATCGTGCCCGGGGACGAACAAGCCATTGCTGCTGTCCAACACCCCATGTTGTATGGCATCGATCTGAACAGTGGCTTTGAAGATGCCCCCGGAGTGAAAAACTTTGAAAGAGTAAAGACATTTTTGGATAAATTACCGATATGATGTATGAAATCCACCGTGGAACTCCGTACTTACACTGCGGGACACTGTGTAACATATACTTATTAGTTTCACAGTGTTACACAGTGGTTGCACAGTGTCACACAGTGTACAAAAAAAGAAGCTGATGAAATATACAATTGATCAATTTGGTTATTACGGCGAATTTGGTGGCGCCTGGATTCCGGAAATGATGTACGCCAACATCTCGGAGTTGCTTACCCGGTACCTGGAGATAATGGAATCCCCGGGATTCAGTCAGGAATTTGACTCCTTGCTGAAGGATTATGTCGGACGTCCCTCGCCCCTTTATTATGCCAGCCGCCTGAGCGAGCGGTACGGTTCCCACCTTTACCTGAAGCGGGAAGACCTGAACCACACCGGTTCCCACAAACTGAACAACACCATCGGGCAGATCCTGCTGGCCCAAAGGCTGGGCAAAACGCGCATCATTGCGGAAACCGGTGCAGGTCAGCACGGACTGGCCACAGCCACTGTCTGTGCCCTGAAGGGATTGCAGTGTGTGGTGTATATGGGCGCAACCGACATAGCCCGTCAGGAGCCCAACGTGCGGAAAATGCGGATGCTGGGTGCGGAGGTGGTGCCGGTTAACAGTGGAAACAAAACGCTGAAGGATGCCACCAACGAGGCGATGCGCGATTGGATCAACCATCCTGAGGATACCCATTACATCATCGGGTCGGTGGTGGGACCGCATCCCTATCCCGATATGGTGGCCCGTTTCCAGTCGGTGATCAGTGCGGAAATCCGGAAGCAACTTCTGGAAAAGACCGGTTCGGAGTTACCCACGCGGCTGATTGCCTGTGTGGGCGGTGGCAGCAATGCCGCCGGCACTTTTTACCATTTTCTGGAGGAGGAGCAGGTGGAACTGATCGGCGTCGAAGCAGCAGGTAGAGGGGTGGATTCCGGAGAAACGGCAGCCACTCTTGCGGTGGGCTCTCCCGGCGTCCTTCATGCAGCCCGTACCATGCTGATGCAGAACAGCGACGGTCAGATCACGGAACCCTATTCCATATCTGCCGGACTGGATTACCCGGGCATAGGCCCTTTGCACGCCCATCTGTTTAAAACAGGCAGGGCCAAATACCTCAATGCCACCGACCGGGAAACCCTCGAAGCGGCGCACCTGCTGACCCGGCTGGAAGGGATCATCCCGGCGCTGGAATCAGCACATGCCCTGGCAGCGCTGGACAAAATTCCCATGAAACCGGATGAGGTAAACGTAGTCTGCCTCTCCGGAAGGGGGGACAAGGATATGGCGGCGTATCTGGAGTATTTTGGGTATTAAAAGGGACTAAAAGACACAAGACTAAAAGACACAAGACTAAAAGACGCAAGACTAAAAGACACAAGATTAAAAGACACAAGATTAAAAGACACAGGACTAAAAGACGCAAGACTAAAAGACACAAGATTAAAAGACACAGGACTAAAAGACGCAAGACTAAAAGACACAGGACTAAAAGACATAAGACTAAAAGACGCAAGACTAAAACACAAGATATGAACAGGATTGATCATCTTTTTCAAAATAAGAAAAGCAGAATTTTATCGGTTTTTTTCACTGCCGGCTTTCCCGGGTTGAATGATACCGTGCCCATCATCGAACTGCTGGAAAAGAACGGTGTTGACCTTATAGAAATCGGGATTCCCTTTTCAGATCCCACGGCAGATGGCCCCGACATCCAGCACAGCAACGACGAGGCGTTGAAAAACGGTATGTCGCTGGAATTACTTTTCAGTCAACTGGAAGGGATCAGGGAGAAGGTTTCCCTTCCACTGATCCTGATGGGCTATTTCAATCCCGTCATGCAGTTCGGGGTGGAACGGTTTTGCCGCAAATGCCGGGAAACCGGTATCGATGGGGTAATCCTTCCCGATCTTCCACCCTGGGAGTATGACCGGCAATACAAAGCTTATTTTGAAGGAAACGGCCTCCACAACATCCTGCTGATCACCCCGCAGACTTCCGATGAAAGGATCAGGGAAGCTGACCGGCAAACCGGAGGATTTCTTTATATGGTCTCTTCTTCTTCTACGACCGGGGCAGGGAAGGAAGTATCTGATTTTCAGACGGAATACTTTGAGCGTGTCCGCCGGCTTAACCCGGACCATCCCAGGTTGATTGGCTTCGGCATTTCCAACCGGGCGACCTTTGAGAATGCCTGCCAATATGCCTCCGGGGCCATTATTGGGAGCGCCTTTATCCGGGCGCTTCAGGAACCGGGGACACCGGAGGAGAAGGTTGGCAGGTTTGTCAGGCAAATCTTGCCGTCGGTTTAACCCGACGATAAGCTGGATTAATATTTAAAGGACTTGTCCGGCATGAGCCTCACCTCGGGCTTTGCCCGGCTGGTGCTGATCTGCGGCCATGGCAGCCGCAGCGCCAACAATCCCCACGCCTCCGGCCTGGATTGCGGGGCCTGCGGGGGGCATGCGGGCGACGTGAACGCCCGGGTGGCGGCGGCCTGCCTCAACGACCCGGCGGTGCGCGACGCGCTGCGGGACCGGGGAATCGACATCCCGGCCG
>DAIDJX010000146.1 GCA_027451165.1 Prolixibacteraceae bacterium
CATAAAGGACTTCCCATCCGACCACTACAGCCGGTCGAGGCACCTTCAAGGTCCTACGTATGCGCAGCGCACAATAAAAAGAAGCCGCTCTTTTGGAACGGCTTCCCTGATATCCTGACTTTCAATTCAGGAAAATCACATTCAATTCTTACAATTGTCAGAATTTATATCCGATTCCAAAAGAGAACACTACATTCTCTTTATCATAAGTCTCGGTGTACCCTGAAAATGCTTTGTTGGCATCTTTGTAAGCGGTGTAGAGTGCACCGGCATCAAAAGTCAGGTTTTTGGTGATGTTCCATTGAAATCCACCGCCAATGGTGTTGGAGGTGTTGCTGTAGCTGAAGTCGCTCTGGTACTGTTCGCTGACACCGGTTGTCGACTGCAGAAGACCAAGACTCAGTGCAAAATTATCTACAACATTGTATTGAAGACCTAAGGCAAGTTCCCAAAGGTTGTGATCTATGGTGCGCTCTTGTCCGTAAATGTTATTGCCCCAATCAACGCCTTTATCCAGATATTCCATGAAGGAAACCGAAGCCAGGAATTTTTTCGTGAACTGGTAACCCACACCGGCGGAAATAATACCGGGAATATCACTTGGTACCGTTACTTTGTCTTTCAGGAAGGCAAGACCAGCATCGTCTTTTTTAGTATCGTTGGTAAGACCAAGCTTGGTTTTGTGTTCATATTTCAAGCCGATATTAAGTCCTTCCACCGGATTGATGTTCAACCCGATAATGGGTGTCCAGCCGGTTCCGGTAGCTTTGGTATCCACTTCAACATCCTTGGTATTCTTAGCGCCATCGGTTAATTTGGTAACACCGGCATCAAAGGCACCTTTAACCTGGGTCATATTTAAGGCGGCAATTTGTGCGGAGCTCAGTCCCAAACTTGCCAGCCCTGCTTCCAACTGAGCACGCTGTGTTGACGTGATAAAATTCGCTGTCTGAACCTGGGCAAGGGTATAATTTCCCGCACCACCTGTGATCAGCTGCTGAACCTGGGTTGAAGCTCCCTGCGCAGCGGCAGCGGCTGTGGTGAAATAGGGACTGGCCAGCATCGTCTGCCCATTGCTGAGCTTAACACTGATGTTTTTGATAGTCCCGGAATAGGTGTTTACGGAAGGCAGCATCCTGGCACCCGCATATCCTGAAAATACTTCACCCATTTTCCAGCTGACACCGAGCTGAAAACCATAAAACACCGACTGCGCTTCAAAAGCAATATCAGCGGAGTAACCTGCAAATGGCGGGATTAACCCACTGGCAATCTTGGCTTCGAAAGAAGGCAAGCCCTTATCAAATGTAGCTGAGCCTCCACCTCCGTTCGGACCAAAACCGAAAGAAAAGGCTACATTATCCATTTTATAAACCAAATAAGCATTCGGAAACAAGGGTGCATTTACATCACCAATGAATTCCTTGTTGTTCAGAAGAGGATTGGTCGTGGTTATGGTTCTTGTTTGCTTGATCATCTGATTCTGAAGCGCGATATGAAATCCGTTGTCCATTTTCATAAGACCGGCCGGATTAAAATAAACAGCGTCAATCTGGGTAGAAGCATTTCTGCTCAACATACGAATGTACTGTGTACTCTGATTACTGTTGGTCAAAATGCCACCTGCAAATGAAGAAGATGCCATGGCGAATAAAAGCAAAATCACTAAAAAATTCCTTTTCATTTTGGTCTATTTTTTTAATTGCGATGCAAAAATAAAATTAAATATGAATACACAAAACTTTCTACCTGATTTTCAGGCATTTATAAAACTTTCAAACAATTTTCCCGAAAAGTCAAGAAAAAGGTCAGTTGCTTCGCGTCATTCGCTCCACTGTCATTGGCCTGCGGCTTCAATGACGCGCGAAGCGCCAATGACCAGTGACGCGCAGCTAATGACGCGCAGCTAATGACTTTTAAATATGTATCACATCCCCATACGCTGCCGCAGCTGCTCCTGACTTCAACAACAATAATGGATTCATTTTATATATAATTAAATATCAATGTATTGTGAAATTTATACCACCGTTTTCAGGGTGGCGCAACGCTAAATGAACTACTTTATAATGGTTAGTGAGCAAAAAGAAAATTATGAACAACCAGTTCTTATTAAATTATGTCAGCCGAATAACCTTATCTTGCAAAAATAACCTTAATAGAAGAAAAGTAGAACCCACGCCATCTACCAACCTTCTTACCTTATTATTTTCATCCATGAATTTCATTTTTTGTAATTTTGTGATAACTCAAAAACATACAACAATGAAAATCGAATACAGGAATATTTACATCCATTATGTATTGACGACACTTCACCGGATCCCCATGATCTCTGAAGGAAACCGCAACAGGATAGAAAAGTATATAACAGGGATAATCAGTAATACCGGATCACAACTTTATGCTGTATATTGTAATCCGGAACATACCCACATCTTATTGAGCAAATCCCCTGATATCTCAGATAATGAACTGATTGGAAAAATTGCCATAAGTTCTGCCAGATTTATCAATGAGAATAAGCTATGTTGCGGAAAATTTGCCTGGCAGGATTCTGCATCGGCTTTCTCTATATCAAAGGGAGATGTTGACAAAATTTACAAATACATTCTGAATCAAAATGAGCATCATAAAAAAGTCAATTTTGAAGAAGAATACCAGACATTTATAAAGTACTACCAAAACAAAATATTCCAAAATAAAAGCTCATCCTGAATCAATATTCAAGAAGGTAATAAGGTTGGGCAGGAGGATGTTTAAATTGTTTTCTATCAAGGTTATTCTGCAGAAATAAGGTTTCAAATGGAATGTTAATTACTAATCTCACCAAAACATAGATTCCTAAATCAGGACAAAAAGCAATCGCCATGCTTAATGAAGAAAATTCGTGGAAAATTTTCAGGGTGGCGCATTGTTGAAGTCAGGAACAGCGTTGCGGACAACAGCGCAGCGGACAACTAAATATGTATCACCTCCCCATACGCCGCTGCCGCCGCTTCCATGATGGCTTCGCTCATGGTGGGATGGGGATGGATGGCTTTGATCAGCTCATGACCGGTACTCTCCAGTTTCTTGGCTACCACCAGTTCCGCGATCATTTCGGTAACATTTCCCCCAATCATGTGAGCACCAAGCAATTCGCCATATTTTGCATCGAAAATCAATTTCACAAAACCATCCTTCTGGCCCGCGGCGCTTGCTTTTCCACTGGCGGAATAGGGAAACTTGCCCACTTTGATTTCATATCCTGCTGCTTTGGCTTTCGCTTCTGTCAGACCGACAGATGAAATTTCAGGATTGGTATAGGTGCAACCTGGAATATTCTTATAGTCTATTGGTTCGGGATTCAGTCCCATGATCTTTTCCACGCAGGTGATGCCTTCCGCAGAAGCGACATGGGCCAGCGCGGGAGTGGCTATGATATCTCCAATGGCATAAATACCCTCGACATTGGTACGGTAATAGTCATCTACCTTCACCCTGCCGTTTTCCACGACAATGCCCAACTCCTCCAGCCCGATGTTCTCAATGTTCGGGGTGATCCCCACTGCCGACATGACCACATCGACCTGTACCTCTTCCATCCCTTTCGGGGTTTTTATGGTTACCCTGCAGCCTTCTCCGGAAGTATCGACACTTTCCACAGTTGAACTGGTCATTACCTTCATCCCTATCTTTTTGAACGAGCGCTCCAATTGTTTGGAGACTTCCTCATCTTCGAGGGGAACCACATTGGGCATAAACTCCACCAGGGTGACGGCTGTCCCGACCGATTGGTAGAAATAGGCAAATTCACTGCCAATGGCCCCTGAACCCACCACCACCATGGATTTGGGCTGTACCGGCAAGGTCATGGCTTTGCGGTAACCAAATACCTTCTGAAAATCAAGCGGTAAATTGGGCAGTTGCCTTGTCCGGGCTCCTGTAGCCAGGATGATGTGACGGGCAGTTACCGTACGCTTTGTGCCGTCTTCTGAGCTAACTTCTACCTGGTTTTTCCCGGCCAGTTTCCCGAAACCGAACAGGGTTTCGATTTTGTTCTTTTTGAAAAGGTACTGAATGCCTTTGCTCATCCCTTCAGCTACTCCCCTGCTTCGCTTCACCATCGCCTCAAAATCAGCTTTTACCTCTCCGGAAATCGCAACGCCGTAATCCGTGGCATGTTTCGCATATTCAAACACCTGGGCGCTTTTAAGCAAGGATTTGGTGGGAATACAGCCCCAGTTCAGACAAATGCCCCCGAGGTTTTCCTTTTCTACCACACCCACTTTATTCCCCAACTGAGCAGCCCTGATGGCTGTCACATATCCTCCCGGACCGCTGCCGATCACTAAAATATCATAATCCATAACAGACATTATTTTGTTTAATCAGTTTGAAACAGTCAGCACACTAAAAGTGTTCAACAAAGATAGAGAAATTCATCATCTTTAAAGGTCATTTATTACTCCCTGCCAATTGAGCAAGCCGGGAAAATTTCTCTGCCACAAACTGGTTAAATCTACCCGGTTCCCGGAAAGTCATCAGGTATTTCCGGTCGGGTTTGCCCTTCGGGTCCATCAATATCTGGTACCATCCTTTGCTGTGCAGAAACAGCGATCTTTCCCCTGTTGTCAGCTCCGGAAGGGTAAAGGAAATCTCTGCAAAATTGGTGGTTTCGGGTTGGGTGTAATATTGCTGATCATCCGATTTCAGGCAACCTGACACATCCTCACCAGCTTCATTAATCGCTGAAGCTGCTGGAACAAGGGTCGTCACTGTTTCTGCTGGATTGATAATCCCCAAACCAGTATAATCTATCTCCCAGAAGAAATAACCAAATTCAAGCTTAACCCGCAGGGGATTGCTTTCATTGCCATTCAATGCAAAACCAAGGACATCCTCCTTAAAGGCCATCGGACCTACTACATTATAGTAATCTACATGTTCCCATTTCCCATTGCGCTCTACCGATAAGTCCAGCGGAATACCCTGGTTAACTGACCATTGCGAAAGCCGCTCCCCGGAAAACCCTTGTCTCTTCCTGACAAAAGACTGGTAAGCATCTCCAAACAGTTGGTTGAATTCCCCCATCATATAATCCAGCAGAATGGAATTTTTAGCCCGGATGACCAGCGCTGCAGAAGTAGCTTCCGGACGGGGAAACTCCATTATTAACGCATCCCTGTCGGGAATTACCGTCCCGGAAGGGTCGCTTTGATAAAAGGAGTTATCCTTTCCCGCAAGAAGCGAAGTCACCTCCCTACCCTCCGTATTGACGGCCTTAAACGGTGGAATCAGTGAGGCTACAGGAAAAACCTGTCCTGACTTATCTACCCAAACGTTGCTACCTTCCGGATGGTCCACCACCATCAGCTCCAACAGATTGGTATGCTGAATTTCGCGTACCTCGTTGGTAATTTTAATTTTATACTCAACATTCCCTGGATAAGAAGGAAGTTTCAGGTAATCGTGCCTTTCGAGTGGTTTATAAATGGTCCCGCTGTAAATCTCTCCGGCAAAATGGTACTGTTCTCCATCCCAGGTATAAATAAACGGACAGGATTCCTTGAATATCAGCACAATAACGGCTGCTGCCAGATAAGCCAGCGCCAATCCTCCCGCAATTCCCAGAAACCATGAACCTACCGTCATCGCTGTATCCTTGTCGTAAACATCGACCTTTTCCACAGCGCTGACCGGGAATATGACTTTGCCAGTTCCCAGTTCTGCGTATTCGTTCAGGTAGAGGTGAACCTCATTCAGCAAATAGCGCTGATCATATTTTTTTCCAACCACATAACGCTGTGGTTTCCCTGGCTTCACTTCTTTTGTTACCGGAAGGTTTGAATAAGGTTCCAGGTACCCGGATATGGAGTCATTTTGCAGGGTCAATGCTTTAAAAGCCCACTTCTTTCCCCCAAAATGCAGGATAAACGATTTGCCTTCATAATTCAACCCGTCCAATTGTCCGGATGGCACGGGAGCAACGGTTCGTACCGCTTTAAAATAGTTGCAGCCGTGTGTCAGGTTGAGTACTGCAATCACCAGAAAAAATGTTAAAATGCGGGTGAAGCCTTTCTTTGCACTTTTCTTTACGGATGGGGAGAGAAATAAAGTTCTTCCTGAAAAAAAGTTTTTCATATGACCAGAGATTAAAAATAAATCAGAATTTCTGAACGGAATATGGCGCCGGGATCACCGGGTCCCCGGGCCGGGAAATCAATCCCGGCACTCATGATCAGGTGGTTTACAATTTTATAGTAGACTGAGCCATTCAATACCAGGCTGCGGTATTTTTTTTCCACATTTATATATTCCAGGCGGGAATTATAGGGGGGTGTCTCCTCGTAAATCCAACGTTCCCCCTTTATGTCATACTTACTGGCAATAAAATGCAGGCCGGCGCTCATCCGGAAAGAACCAGGCGGAAAAATGTACCAGTTGAGCCCGAACCGGGAAAAATGCCCTTTTTTGGTAGCGCCGCTACTCAGGTCGAAATCGTAATATTCTGATTCCTTAAAATCAGTTCCAACCATGACCTTAAGACCCAGGCGTCTTTTGGCCAGCTGGTACTCATAGGAAAGCGACAACGACTTGTCATAAAACAAAATTGCACCAATATCCAACCCGATCAAATGCGGACCGTATACCGGATTTTCCTGTTGCGGACGAATGGTTGCCAGCCGCTCAAAAACGAAAACATCTTTTGTTCCATCCTGGTAAAGTGCGCTGTCCAGCGCCGAAGTGCTGATATGGTAAATAGAACTGTGCTCATCCCCGGAACGGGTGTAAGTCAGTTCATGCCTGTTTTTCACCAAAATCTTAACGGTAATCGTTTCTCCATTGGATTTATACAGCATATCCTGGGCATAAAGCGCTGACGGGAAAAAGACAGGGAGCATTATTAGAAGATAAACAGAATAACGCATGGCCGTTTTTTAAATCAATATACGAAAAATTGCGATCTCCTCTTAATTTTGCACTAAAATTATGATGATGCCGGTTCCTGTTATCCAGGTCAATGATTATGATTATGACCTTCCTGAAGAGCGGATTGCGAAATTCCCACTTCCGGAGCGGGATCAATCCAAACTGCTGGTCTGGAAAGAAAACCAGCTTTCAGAGACAGTTTTTTCTGAATCGGATCAATGCCTTCCGGAAAATTCCCTCCTGATCAGCAACAACACCCGGGTAATTCACGCCCGTATGCTTTTTGAAAACATCACCGGGGCAAAAATTGAGATTTTTTGCCTCGAGCCCTGGAATCCGGCCGACTACCAGCTCTCTTTCCAACAGACCGCCAGCGTTGAATGGCGCTGCCTCGTGGGGAATGCGAAAAAATGGAAAGTTGGAAAACTGGAAAAATGGGTGGATGTTTCCGGGGGAAGAGTGCTGTTGAAAGCGGAAAAATCACTTCAGGATGAACTGGGATTCCTGATCCGTTTCACCTGGGACAGCAACGACACATTTGCAACCATTCTTGAAAGTGCAGGGAAAATCCCGATTCCACCCTACCTGAACCGCCCGGCTGAAGAAAGTGATGATGACCGTTATCAGACCATATATGCCCGGACTGATGGTTCTGTGGCTGCCCCGACAGCCGGTCTGCATTTCACAGAGGCTGTTTTAAACAAACTGAAAAAGAAAAATATCCTGTTTGATGAACTGACGCTGCATGTAGGAGCAGGCACTTTCCAGCCGGTTAAATCAGAGGAAATCTCAGGCCATGCCATGCACACCGAAACGGTGATTGTCAGCCGGGCGTTGATCCTCCGGCTCCTGAATCACAAGGGGAAAATCATTGCAGTAGGTACCACCTCCGTTCGTTCGCTGGAAAGCCTGTACTGGCTTGGAATACGAATTCCTGAGTTGGACAACAGGGATGAACTGCATGTGTCCCAATGGGATCCTTACCAAAAAGGAAGGGGTATCAGCGCTGCGGAATCCATGCTTAACCTGCTGCAATTCATGGATCAGAACCACCTTGATCATCTGCGGTTTAACACAGCCATCATCATCGTTCCCGGATATGATTTCCGCATCATTGACGGCATGTTTACCAATTTTCACCAGCCCCGCAGTACCTTGCTTATGCTGGTGGCTGCCTTTCTTGGAACTGACTGGAAACACACCTATTCGTATGCCCTTGAAAATGGATTCCGGTTCCTTAGTTACGGGGATAGCAATTT
>DAIDJX010000147.1 GCA_027451165.1 Prolixibacteraceae bacterium
CCCAACCCATGTTTTTCATTTTACCACCGTTTTCAGGTCTGTAACCATAGCCGGGGTAGGATTTCAGCGGGGTATAGATCAACATATCGTTGGTTGTTTTGGTGAACAGATCCAGGGAAGCAGTTATCCGGTCACCTAAAACAGAAACATCAATACCACCATTCAATTGGGTTAATCTTTCGTAGGTCAGTTCGTCATTGGTATAGGTTGCCGGGTATAAGCCTACTGTTTCACGGAATTTTACCGACTTGTAATAGCGGGTTGCATTGGCTTCCCCAAGGTCATCATTGCCGCTTTGCCCTGCTGTAAGACGGAGTTTCAGTTCTTCCAGCCAGGACACGTTTTTCAGAAAGGATTCCCCCGAAACACGCCAGGCTAAACCTCCGGAATAGAAAACGCCAAAGGGAACACTGCCCAGCTTCAGGGTATGGGCGGCATTGTCGCCTACCCGGGAAGATCCGTCAAAAGAAATACTGGCAGTGGCCAGGTAACGGTCTTTATAGGTATAAACCACATTCTCAGAAAGAGATAACCATGTCCAGAGACGGTTGTTCCCTCCGATTTCGCGAAGGTTGTTGGTGCCATCCTGCAACATCCGGTATTGGTCGTTCTCATGTGCATTTTTGGTTAATCCCCAGTCAAATTCAAAGTTATTACGCATGATGTTAAGACCAGTGGTAGAAGCCAGCTGGTGATCATTTCCAAAAGCTTTGTTATAACGGAGATAAGTACTGTTGTTAAATGCCGTAATACTGTTGTTGGAGGCTTTGGCTACATTGATGGCTTCGTTGTTGTAGTAATGTTCCATCCCCAGGTTGGGCATGAAAATCTGTTCTTTCAGGATATTATAGGTTAATCCTACCGTAGTGTTGATTTTCAGGCTTTTATTTATCGAAGCATCAAAACCAAGAGTTGAAATAAAGTAGTAATTGCTGTTACTGGCTTCATAATTCCTGATCACAGCCAGTGGGTTACTAACCCCCAGTTCTTCCACATCAGCGAGAATGGTCAGTTCCCTGCCTTCAATATCATACTTGAATGGATTTAACATCGGTGATTTGGCCAATGCAGTGAGTATGGGGCTGGTCTGACGGACGATGGCCGATTCTTTCAACTCAGAAGTGTTGTAATTGAGCGATACGGATGCATTCATTTTCAGCCAGGTGAAAATATTCAGCAGGCTGACAAATCGCAGATTGTAACCCTGAAAACCAGTGTTTTTTATGATTCCTTTATTGTCCATATACCCGAAAGAAAGGCCATAACGGGCGATTTCATCACCACCTTTAACGACCAGGTTCATGTTGGAAAAAATGGAATGGTTAAAAATCTGCTCCTGCCAATTGGTATTGTGCTGGTAATCGATGTAGCGTTCATCGTCGGCATGGATGAAAAGATTGGGATAAAGTTCCCTGATGCGTTCGCTCAGCATTCCGGAGGAATAGAGTACCTCGCTGATCAGGGTCCTGTGCTGTCCGGCATTTAACTGAGGTATCAGGTTGGAAGGTGATAAGGATACCCCACTTCTCAGATCCAGTTCTATAGTTGTTTCGGTAGCGCTCGGATCAAGGGTTTCGATGATAACCAACCCATTGGAAGCTTTAGATCCGAGGGCGGCTGTTACTGAAGGGTCTTTAATAATGGTAGTCCTGGAGATATCCAGCACATTCACGCCAATGAGCGGATTGTAGCTGTACCCGTTCAGGTTGGAACCAAAAGTACCCTGTGGTGTCATTGGAATCCCATCAATGATGTACATCGGCTGGTTAGAAGTATTCAGCGAATTTATTCCCCGAATCTGGGTCACCGCACCGCTACCGGGATCTCCCGACCTGCCGGTCACGTGCATACCCGCCGTCCTGCCCTGCATATACTGATCAACCGACATAACCGGCGAGTGCCTGACATCATGCGTCTGAAGGGATGAAAATGCAGAAATCATATTCCTTTTTCTTGCCTGAGACAACAGGTAATTGACCTCATCATCCCCGGAAACCAACTCTTCAGGCGTCAGATAAATCCTGAGTTCAGAACGGTCATTGAGGTATACCCTTTTATTCTTGAAGCCACCGTGGGGCGCAATGATCAACCAGTTATTGCTATGTGCCGATTTCAGGCTGAATTTTCCATCGTTGCCTGTAATAACCGGAAGATCAAAAGAACCCTCCACACTAACGGCTACCCCCGATAATGGTTCCCCGGAACTATTCACCACAATGCCTTTAACCTGAATGGAATCCTGTGCCTGAAGCGCTGTACCCATACATAGAAAAAACAGACCAAGCACAAAAACCTTTAATGGTATATTTGAGTTATGCAATTTGTTCATAATCAAAGCGTATTTGTATTTTCTTTCCATCTGTTACCAGATTATTGCGGAATAAACTCCATATAGTCCATAATAAACCCATTTCCGGAAATGGTAGAGGGGCCCTTATACTCAAAGCGGATCGTTGCCTTTCCATATTTTGATATATTATTCACCCAAAAGTCAAAACGGTTAAAGCGCCCTTCTGCCACAAAACGGATCCCCGACTGAACACTGTTCAGCACACCCCTGTAAAGGATGTAATCGTAGTAGTTAAACGTTTTGACCAATACGTTATTCACATAAATGTCATAGATCCCTCCGATATCCATATGTGTTCTGACAACTGCCCGGTATTTTCTCGGAAAAAGATCCGGGGTTTTAAATTCAACGATAAACCGTTTATTATACCCCTTGGGGAAGCTTACATTCAAAATAGAGTCTTTGGAAGCTCCGGGGATATACTGACGTTGAGGTGAAAATGACTGATCACTGATGATCTTGACACTGTCACGCCAGGTGAATTTATTGGTACCGACTTCTCTGACCAGGTGTTCTCCTTCTGTTCTTGTTTTTCCGGAAAAAAGAGAATCCGGGATAACAAATGTTTCATAATCATAGCTAATCCCGTTGCTGCACAATACCCTGTTCACCGGCCAATAATCAATGACCACGCTGTCACCCAGAATATTCAGCAATTTCAGGGTATCTTTTTTGGGCGGTTTAAGAAATTCACTTTGATCAAGCATATTCAGGAAAACACCCTTTTCCAGTAATCGTGGTATCAGCACCTCCTCCTGCCAGTTGACCGGTATATCTTTGTAGCTTTGATAAGAACCTCCCAGTTTTTGGGCCATAACGGTCAAGGCACCTTCGTATTTTTCTTTCTGTGGAAAAACGATGGTAGCCGTATAATTTCTCAACTCCTGTTTTACAGGAAAATATTTCACTTCAAAATTGTTAATCGTTACTGCAACCGTATCGTAAATGGTATTTCCATCTTTGTCAAAGCCAATAGGACGACTCTTCTCCCTGTCCAAAATAATAGAATCTTTTGTATCAATATAACCTCTCAGAATAGGATTATTCAGGGCATAAAACTCATACAGGCTGGGCTTGGGAGGAGAAACCTTATCCATTTTGTAATACTTTCCGTTCCGGTAAAGCGGACTTTCAAATTTCAGGTTGATTCCGTCAAATAAAGTAGTCCCGCCTGCTTTTTCCAGTAATGCCAGTTTCATAGAAAGGGTCTGAATTTTTTGTTTCCCGGTCACACTCTGAGACTGGATAAAACCAACAGCGATGTGGTAATCGAGCACCGATTTGGTAAGTGTATTACTTCCCAGATACTCCGCCATGGCCTGATTGGTTGGGATGAAATAGGTATGTGTTCTTACTGACCGGAAAATGGAGTCATATTTAAATTGCTTTAGTGCCTCCACAAACTGAGATACATCCTTATCATTCTGAAGCACTTCCCAAATATCCTGGTCTGAAGTTTCCGGGATCGCATTGAAATGCTTGTCCCAGTAATCGGAACAACCCCAAACGAAAACAAGTGCTATTATTAATAGTATATTTTTCATTTCACCTAATTATTGTACTGGTTCAAATCTTAAATAATCCCAGATAAACATCCCCGGAATAAGAGAAACAATTGAAATGACATGATCTTCGTAGCGTTGAAAGTCAACTGTGCCAATTTCTTTTCTCGCATAAGGATTGGATGCGCTTCCGCCAGAGGTCAGGTCAATCAGTCCGCCGATTTTCTTCCCATCAATATAAAACTCTATAAGGGCATTGCTCTGACTATTGGTATGAGCGCCAAGAAAAACGGTATATTTCCCCTGAACGATCTTGGGAATGGTATAGGTAATCCTGAAATCGCCGTTTAAATAGAGATAATCCTGGCTCCAGGCTTGTTCATCAGGATCGCTGCTTTTTACAAAAAACAAATCAGCGCCGCTCCACTTAATTCTGCTGAGTAAAGCAGGGTCCTTGATTTGGTAACTTCCGGCTTCCAGACGCAATTCACTGAACAGTGTTTCTTCCCAGAATTCATAATTACGGATAGCCCTTACCGGAGAAACCTGTTTCATAATCTGGTTGACGAAATGGACTGATCCGGATTGGGTGATCAGGTTACTGGCATCGTACAACAGCCCCACCCAGTCGATTTTTGTAGTATCGGTATTGTGAATGATCATGTCAAAGACTTCCCGTCCCTTGTTGATGGCGATATCAATACCCAATCCGTTGATATTCAGAGGAATATCAGAATAGGTGTTGTAGTTGGTACCTATGCCTTCAAAATCATCCAGGAAAAGGCCACCTTCCAGTATGTGATAAGCCACATAGTTGTAAAGTGGATTTGATTTGCTCTTGTAATTGGTATTACCGGGACTGATCAGATTGGCAAGATCCGCAAACGACCGTACATTCCTCCGGTTGAAAATGGAATCGTGTTCTACCAGCAAAGTACAGGGCCTCAACAATCGTTTATCTGCTTTCAGGTTGATGTTCAACGTATCTTTTAATCCGGTGGCATCAATAGCTGCTTTGAAAATGGAATACCCTGAATGGGTGGCCAGCCAGCCGTAAGTGGTAAAGGTCACAGGGGTCAGCATGGTTTCCACCACATGAACATATCCGTTGGAGGCTTCAATGTTGGGTTTGGAGATAGAAGCCTGGTTGTTGATTTTATAATAGGAGGTATCCGGCTCCACAACAAATCCGACCGTCAGCTGATCTCCGGAAAGGGTAAATTCGGGCAAAGCTCCGAAGGGAAAATCATTGGTTTTGATGCCCATGTTAACCACATGGTACCGGCACAATATTTTCACATACTCCGCATCCTGAAGCAACTCACCCATTGTTTTGTATTTTCCGTTTTCCTTTAAAAACTTATCAACGGCATCATTGGTGGGTAAGAACAAGGTATAATCGATACCATTGGGGTTATAGGCGCTCAGGGTCTTATCCAGTCCTCCCTTCTCCAGGATGGAAAGAAAATTTGAAAACGTGTCCTTATGTTCAACGATATAATCGTATATAGTCATGTTGACCATGTCTTCAAATCCAGCTTCCAGTGTTTTCTTTTCGCAGGAAAAACAGAGGAACAGACTGATAAAAAGGCTTAATATGATAATTCCTTTGTACATGGCTAAAAATTATAATATGGATTCTGAACCAAATTCTTATTTCTTTCCAACTCATATTTATAAACCGGCAAGTACCATCCCAGGGGATTGGCCAGTTTAACGGCCAAAATCCGTTTCTGGGTGGAAGGCACATTCCGGACAATGATTTCAATCAGCTTATCCTTTCGTGCAAAATTGTTCCGGCGCCCCATCCGGAGGAGGTCAAACCAGCGCTTCCCTTCATAAGCCAGCTCAAGGGCCCTTTCATCGAGGATGGCATCTTCAAAAATTGTGGCTGAATTGACAAGCGACAACGGGCTCACATCAGCTCTTTCCCGGATCTGGTTAATTGTTTGAAGCGCTTCACCATACCGGTTGAGTTGTGAAAGTGCTTCTGCTTTCATCAGCAAAACATCTGCAAGGCGATATACAATCCAGTTGGCGCTGTTTTGCAGGGTTCCGGTTCTGAAGGTGTTTCCATCCGGAGCGCTTCCCACATATTTCCAGATGATGTAATCATCATCACCATACCTTTTAATGGATGCATCCTCTCCACGGACCAATTCCTTGGCGTATCGCCGGGCAAACATTTCGAGGGCACGCTGGCTCGGGTCATACCGGTAAGCATTACGGTTGGTCACGCCATACATGTTGTTGTTCTGGTTTTTACCCTGGTCAAACTGAAATTCAAAAATTGATTCCAGCGAATTCCCGGGATAATAGAGTTCAAACCATTTTCCGCTGGGCATAAGCACAATGTCCTTATTGGCTTCAATATTGGCCACATGCTCCAGCACTTTCTCATACTGAAAACGCCAGAGGGCAATGTCGGCCAGCAGAGCATCAAAAGCTGCCTTGGAAGCACGACCCTTGTTTTCAGCCAGGGTTGGCAATCCATCGGCAATGGCGTAAAGCCGGTTTTCTTCCAGATCTTTGACAATCTGATCCAAAATCACGGCTTCATCCGATTTGGGCAGGTAAAAATCAGCGTCGTCGGTTTCCGTTGGATCCAATACCAACGGAACATCCCGGTAAATCCGGACCAGGTAAAAATAGGTCAGCGATCTCAGAAAATAGGCTTCTGCGGTTACTCCTTTCAACTGGTAATCGGTGAAGGTATTGTCAATTTTCTGAACTGCCGGAGCATTTTTAATCACCTCATTGCAGTAATTGATCACCTGATAAAACTTGTTCCAGTTGGCCAGCCAGTTATCGGGATAAATATTATTCTGGGAAACTTTCCGCTCATCTTCTCCCTGGTTGACATCTCCCTTGATCATGTCAGCCCTCAGTTCTCCATAAAGGAACAAACTCCCGTCGAGTTTGGACATAGCGCTGTAAGCACCCATAAGCACAGCGTTCACATCTTCCTTGGTTTGCCAGAATTCTTCCCGGATCAGACCTTCAGGAGGCAGCAGTTCCAGCCAGTCACTGCAGGAAACCTGTAGAAACACCGTCAGAATAACCAGTAAATATTTTATTCTTTTATTCATTTCACTCTTATTTTAACATTAGAAACCTACTAAAAGACTAAAGGTGAAAGTTTTGGGTGGAGGAGTGTTGGCATTGTCAACACCAATCCAGAAAGGATCGCTGGCATTTTGCCCGACTTCCGGATCCTGACCCGAATAGTTGGTAAAGGTGATCAGCTTACGTGCACTGGCTGAAACACTCAGGCTTCGAAGACCCAGTTTTTCACAGGTTTTCATGGGTACCTGATAGCCAAACTTAATGGTATTCAACCTCATGAAATCACCTTTTTCCACATACCGGTCGGAACCAAGGTTGTTGGCCGGGTGGTTCAGGTAGGCCCTGGGCAACATGCCGGGCTCATTCTGTCCCTGTACCCTCCAGCGGCTCAGCACCGCTTTGCTCTGGTTGTTCCGGTTTAACATCCCTTCAGTATCCATAGCTACTTTGTTGATGATGTCAAAACCAAGCCGGTAATGGAAACCAAAGGAAAAATCAAAACTTTTGTACTTCATGGTGGCACCAAAACCACCGATAAAGTCAGGATTGGAGTCACCGATATACACCACATCATTCAGGTCTATAACCCCGTCATGATTGACATCTTCATAGCGGGCATCTCCACCCCGGAAAACATAGGCTCCCTGGTAGGTCAGCGGGATAGGAATTCCTTCCGTATCCACCAGTACATTGCCATCTTTATCTTTGGCCAGAACTTCATCATCGCTGGCCCAAACGCCCAGATACCGGAATCCGAAGAAAGAACCAATGGCTTCCCCTTCCACTACCCGGCGGGGATAATCACCGTTTCCAATGGAGGTGGAAACCTCGGTGTTGAAGTTTTCCGGCAGCTTATTGAAGGAATTGATATTCTGTGAAGAGTTGAAATCGATCATCAGAGAGAAATCCTTGGTTTTGATAGCTCTCCAGTTGGCCATCAGCTCCCAGCCCCGGTTTTCCAGCTCTCCACCGTTAAAAAACTGGATATTATCATAACCGGAAGAAGTTGGAATTTTGTAGTAATTTGGTGCTCCGCCAAACAAAATGTCGGTAGTCACTTTTCTGTACACATCGGCACTGAAGAAAATTTTCTCATTCAGGAGGTTGAGTTCAATACCTAAATCGGTAGAACTGGTGTTTTCCCATTTTAAGTTGTTCAACTGAA
>DAIDJX010000148.1 GCA_027451165.1 Prolixibacteraceae bacterium
AACAAAATGGTTATCCTGGGAGATATGCTCGAACTGGGTGAGGATTCACCAGCCGAGCATCAATCCATTGTTGACCAGTTGATAACTACAGCTGTACCGACAGTTATCCTAGTGGGCAACACTTTTATGCAGACCCAAAAACCTGAACATTTCCTTGCCTTCTCCAATAAGGAAGAACTGACCAGCTGGCTTTTAGTTCACCCCATTGTCAACCAGACCCTACTGATAAAGGGCTCTCACGGAATCCGGCTGGATCTGATTGTTGATGCAATTAAAGGATAATCAAAGGTTTGTTCACCTTTAAAACATCCGCAATGGCCTGTTCAAAAGTAGATTTGGGAAGAGCACCCATCGCCATTTGAGGCTGGCCTTCCAACGGTACAAACAACAACGAAGGAATGCTCTGTATCCCGAACAAACCTGCCAACTCCTGCTGATCCTCAGTATTCACTTTATAAATCACGATTTTATTGCCATATTCCTTCTGAAGTTCTTCCAGAACGGGGGCGACCATCTTGCACGGTCCACACCAGTCAGCATAAAAATCAATCAGACAGGGTACCTTGCCTTCATATTTCCACTCCTGGTTCACCTCCCAGTTGAAAACCTTTTCTTTGAAACTCTCCTTGGTTAAATGTTCTAACATGATGATAAAATTATAAATACAAATATACGCATATATAGATACAAAAGCGGTGCCATTGCATTACCTTTGAAGATTGGCAGTGTAAAACAGGAATTATATTGTAATTTTGTCATTTTTATCGACAGTGTGGCAGACTTTAGTATGACAGAAAGTAGTTTTCACCTGAAAGAAAAGTTCAACCGGTCATTGTTCCGGGTGATCTCAGGAATGGCAGCAGGGATGGACCAGGAAGTATATGTGATTGGCGGGTATGTCCGTGATTTATTATTGCACCGACCCTCCAAAGATTTGGACATTATGACAGTAGGGGATGGGATTGCCCTTGCTGAACGGGCTGCCGAAGCGCTCAAACTGAAAGGGCCGGTCTCTGTTTTCAGAAATTTCGGGACTGCCATGTTTCGATACAGGAACCTTGAAGTGGAATTTGTGGGCGCCAGAAAGGAATCGTACACTGTTGATTCACGCAAACCGTTGGTGGAATCGGGAACCCTGGAAGATGATCAGAAAAGAAGGGATTTTACTATCAACGCGCTGGCAGTCAGTTTAAACCCTGCCAATTACGGAGAATTACTGGATCCCTTTGATGGGGTAGGGGATTTGGACAGAAAGCTGATCAGAACGCCTTTGGATCCTGATATTACCTTTTCTGATGATCCGCTGCGGATGATGAGGGGTATCCGTTTTGCAACCCAGCTTGGTTTCACGGTTCATGATGAAACATTACAGGCAATAGCTGCAAACAAAGAACGGATCAGGATCATTTCCGGTGAAAGGGTAGCGGAGGAACTCAATAAGATTATTCTTTCCCCGCAACCTTCCGTGGGCTTCATTCTATTGGAAGAGACCGGGCTCCTCGACATCATTTTCCCGGAACTGGCCCGGATGAAGGGGGTGGATTCGGTCAGGGGAAATGCCCACAAAGACAATTTTTACCATACCCTTAAAGTTCTGGACCAGTTGGCACCCCATAGCGATAACCTGTGGCTCCGGTGGTCAGCGTTGCTTCATGATATCGCCAAACCAGCCACCAAGAAGTTTATTGAGGGGCAGGGATGGACCTTCCACAACCACAATTTCATTGGTGCCAGGATGATCCCGGGTATTTTCCGGCGACTGAAGCTCCCCTTGAATGAAAAAATGAAGTTCGTTCAGAAAATGGTGGAACTGCACATGCGCCCCATTGTACTTTCAGAAGAGGTGGTAACCGATTCTGCTGTCCGCAGGCTCCTTTTTGAAGCTGGTGATGATATTGATGAACTGATGGATCTTTGTGAGGCGGACATCACTTCCGGCAATGCGGCCAAGGTGCGTAAACATCTGGAAAATTTCCGGATGGTGAGACATAAATTGAAGGAAATCGATGAAAAGGATGCGATACGGAATTTCCAGCCACCGGTGACCGGGGAAGATATTATGGCCATTTTCGGTCTGCCACCCGGGAAAGATGTGGGCATCATCAAGAGTTACATCCGGGAAGCAATTCTGGACGGGAAAATTGGCAACAACCGGGAGGAAGCCTGGAACCTGATGCTTCAGAAAGGAGCAGAATTGGGGTTTATGCCCAACCAGGGGAACTGATTAATGTTTCCGGAGCATCAGCAGCACAGGCAGGTGATCGCTGAATCCTCCCAGGTACTGAAAACCCGAATAGGTTCTCTTCAGTTTCAACCCCGTATATTGGTCATCGGGTTCCAGCAAAAAGGGCAGTGTTAAAATCCGGGCGTCTTCCGGCAGGCTGTAAAGTGGAGATGCTTTGTTCAGCAGGCTCTCCGAAACAATGATCTGGTCAAAAATATTCCATTGCGACCGGAACTTCAAGGTACCCTGGTGTTTCGCCATCCATAGGTAACTGAGGTTGACCAGATTTTCCGGATTGCCGGAGACCAGCCTACCTGCCCCCAGTATGCTGGTCAGACTTTCATCTTCCGGTTGGTCGTTGAAGTCGCCCATGATGATAATCTTTGGGTTTTGGTGTTTCTTTGTCAGGTTCACCACTTCTGATTTTAGCCTTTGCCCGGCCTGGCTGCGGAGCGGGCGCGATTCCATCAATCCCGAGTACCGGGATGGCCAGTGGTTATAAAAAAGATGAACTGTATCGGTTCCGGCCATTATTCCGCAGATGTACAGGATTTCACGGGTATAGGGGATTGGCTCGCCTTCCGGCACGGGAGAAAAGTATCGGTAAGTCAGTGGCATGAAAACATCGGGACGGTACAATGCAGCCACATCAATTCCCCTTTCATCGGGCGAATCCTTGTGTATAACCTCATATTTCCAGTTTCTCAGCGGAACGGATGAAGTCAGAATGTCCAGTACCTTCCGGTTTTCAGCTTCACACACGCCAATTACTGCAGGAGGCTCCCAATTCCCTGTGTTGGTGATTACTTTGGAAATATGGTCAACTTTCTCCCAAAAACGCCGGTTTGTCCACCTTTTATCCCCCTGAGGAAGAAACTCATCGTCCTGTTTCAGGGTATCATCTTCCGTATCGTAATAGTTTTCGAGGTTGTAGAACATAATGGTAGCCACCGGTATTCCTTCCTGGGATTTGACGGGGGTTTGGAGTAAAAACAGAAGGACAGTCAGGAGAAAGACCTGACCTTTCATTTGGGTTTTTTCTCGATTCTTTCGTAAGCACCAAGATCAGGTGCTTTATCTGCATTGCGGTCTTTGCCCTTCATATCGAAAGGGAAAAGTTTGGAGTAGGTTATATTGCCAATATCCTTGGCAGGAGAAAGGGTATCCAGCTCGAAAATCAGCTTTTTGCTGACATCAATAAATTTCGGATCATATTTGGCGCCTTTCCAGATGTTGTTGAAGCGGTTCTTGTCGGTCGTGTTGAAGGTATCTGGCATCTGAATGATGCAGTTGTCAAAATAATAATTGAAGAGATTTTTGTGATTATTCCCGAGTTCTATCTCCACGGGATTGTTGCCATATATAATGGAATTGGCAAAGATCAGTTTGTTCAGGTCACCCTGGTAAATAGTGTTGGTACCGTCTGATTTGGGGACAGGCAAAAAATTGGAGATGGCCAGCGAACTGGTAGTTCTGGGTTTCCTCGACCAGCCGCCCCAGTAATTGGCAATGGTGGTATGGTAAAACTCATATTCTCCGCCCACCAGAAGGGCAGCAGCATAGAAACCACAATTGTCGATCAAGGTATTATAGGCATATATTTTCGATTTGAGCGAGAAAATGCCTGCATAAGACATGTTTTCGATTTTGGAATTGGCAAGGGTAAGCGAAGCGAATCCTTCGTGTTCGATGGTCCCCACCTGAAGGCCGATCACGGCATTTTTAATCTGTCCGTAATTGATCACATTTCCGTGGCTTCCGGAAAAGAGCAAAATGCCGTTCCATTGCTCAGGAACATTCTTATAATCCGTTTCCAACCTGTCGGCAGTAAAAATGACCGGTTCGGCATTGGTTCCGTTTACCAGCAATTTTCCCTTTACATATAAACCAGCTCCCTTATGAAAGTGGATTTGAGCGCCTTCTTCAATGGTCAGTGTAGAAAGGGAATCCACATAAGCATAATTGTAAACGAGATAGGGTTTGTCGTTCGTCCAGGTTTCATTTTTCAGTAATTTACTCTTGATGAGGTGAAAATCCTGTCCCCATGCAATAACCGGTATTTTCTGAATATTGAAATTGGTTTTAAATTCAATGCTGTCCTGAACAACCATAGGCATATTTTGCCCGACCGGATCGACGGTCACCTCCACAAAGATAAAAATGCTGTCTTTGGGTGGTATTTCAAGGTCAAGTACCTCATTGCCCGCGATACCGTTGACATTCATGCGGAAATTGGACATGTCTCCACCACCGATCTTGACGCTGGAAATCAGTAATTTCTCTTTGTAGTTGTTGAAAACTTTTAATATTCTGGTGGTGGAACCAATGGTCGTAAAGACCGTGTCGAACATAATAGTATCGGTCGAGAACCGCAACTGCGCGTCCGGTGAACTCAGATACTTGTCATCTTCACAGGAAAATAACAGTACAAATCCGAGTAAAATTGACCCTATTTGCAGTAAAATTCTCTTCAATCGCGTAGTTTTAAACAAAACGACAAACGTACGGAAAAAGTATCCGGCAAGAGACTTCTAATTTACATTTTTTAACAATTCTTTACAAAAAGAAAACAATTTATTTTGAATTTCTTTCTGAAAGCAGAAAAAGACCTATAAATACCAGAAATCCATTGACAATCAGAAGTTCAAATCCGAATTCATATCCATTAAACCATTTCTTGGAATAAGTGGAAATAAAATAGCAGATTACCGGGGCGATTATGGCCACCAGTGGTACCCATTTATCCCTGACTTTTCTTTTGCTCAGCAATCCGAAAAGGAAAAGCCCCAGGATGGGACCATAGGTATATCCGGCTACCTTAAAAACGGCAACCACTACACTTTGGTTGTTTACAGCCCGGAACAGCAGGATGACCATAGCCAGCAGCAATGAAAAGCAGATGTGAATAATCGATTTTATCCTTTTCCTTTTTTCTTCCGTCATCTTCTCTACCTGGAAAAAGTCAATGCTGAGGGTGGTGGTGAGGGAAGCGAGTGCTGAATCAGCGCTGGAGTAAGCCGCTGCAATTACCCCGATAAGGAAGGAGATACCCACTAACACTCCCAGGTGGTTCAGTGCCAGCCACGAAAATACATCATCCGATTTTGCCGGCAACTGCAGGTTCATCTGCTGTCCATACAGGTACAGCAGGGCGCCCAGGCAAAGGAAAAGAAAAACAGTAACCAGGAAGGCAAAACTAAATACCACCATGTTTTTGCGGGCATCGGTAAGGGATTTGCAGGTCAGGTTTTTCTGCATCTGGTCCTGGTCCATTCCCACAATCACCAATGTAGTGAATATACCAGCAAAGAACTGTTTGAAGAAATTCTGGCCTGATCTCCAGTCCCAGGTAAAGATCTGTGAAAGAGGACTTTTATCCACCTCCCGGAACATGGTGACCAAATCCCAGTTCAGTTTTCCGGAGATGGTCACTATGGTGAGAACAACTGCTGTAACCAGGAAAACAGTCTGAATGGTATCGGTCCAGACAATGGTTTTAATTCCTCCTTTGTTGGTGTATATCCAGATCAGCAGGATACTGATCAGTACGGTCACAGAAAAAGGAATTCCGAAGGCATCAAAAAAAGCCAGTTGAAGGACCATGGCAGCCAGGTACAGCCGGAAGGCGGCGCCGATCAGTTTGGAGAGGATAAAAAAGAGCGATCCGGTTTTATGGGAATATATGCCAAAGCGTTCACCGAGAAACGAATAGATAGAGATGAGTTTCATCCGGTAATAGACCGGCAAAAGATAGCCTGAGATCAGCCAGTACCCGACCACATTCCCCATCACAAATTCCAGGTAAGAAAAACCTGAATTGCCTACCTCTCCGGGCACGGAAATGAAAGTAACCCCGGAAATGGTGGTCCCGATCATGGCAAATGCAACCACATACCAGGGCGAACGGCGGTTGGCGATGAAAAATGTTTCGGTGTCGGCCTTCCGGGAGGTTAGCCATGCAATGAGCAGCAATATGCCGAAATATCCTCCGATCAGAAAAAATACAAGATATGGGCTCATAATGATTGTTAAAAGTGCAGAATTTTGTTCACCGGTTGATTTGAATAGTCCTGCGAAGATACCACTTTAACACAATCTTGTTACTTTTAACGCCGATTCAAAGCAGAATTCTATGATCCGTTTCAGGTTGCTGATCTTGTTATTGTTTGTGCTCACCGGTTGCCGGGGCTTTTCCCAGGAACCGTCATTTCTTCGTTACAGGGAGGATCCCTGGGTTAAAAAGGTATTTGAAAAAATGACCTTGCAGGAGAAAATCGGGCAGTTGCTGATGATTGAAGTTTATCCCGCTAAAGATTCTGTCTACAAAAGGGACACGGAGGAATTGATCAGAAAGTACAAACCCGGGGGAATCCTGCTGATGAAAGGCACACCGGTTAAAACTGCCGGATGGATCAGTGATTTTCAACGCGTGTCGGCTGTACCCTTATTAACAGCCATAGATGGTGAGACGGGACCCGGGTTCCGCATGGACAGTGTGATCAACTTTCCTGACGCCCAGACTTTGGGGGCTCTCCGGAACGATTCCCTGATCCTGGAAATGGGGCGGGCAATTGGCCGTCAGCTCAGGGCGCTTGGAATTGTAATGAATTTTGCCCCGGTTGCTGATGTGAATATTCATTCAGGCAACCCGGTGATCAACTACCGGTCTTTTGGTGAAGGCAGGAAAAATGTGTCGGACAAGGCGTTAGCCCTGGCTTTGGGCCTGCAACAAGAAGGTGTGGCAGCTGTGGCCAAACATTTTCCGGGGCATGGAGATACGGAGGCTGATTCCCACCGTTCCCTGCCGGTTTTGAAAATTACAGCGGAACGCCTTGATTCGCTGGAATTATTTCCATTCCGGGAACTTATCCGGAACGGCATTGCCGGCATCATGACCGGGCACCTGAGAATTCCGGCGCTGGACCCATCGGGCAACCCTTCATCCCTTTCTCCTCCGGTGATCAAAAAACTGCTCAGGGAAAAGATGGGATACAAAGGATTGGTTGTGACCGATGCCCTTAACATGAACAGCATTACACTGCCCCCCGGAAAGGCGGAAGTGCAGGCCCTGATCGCAGGCAATGACCTGTTGGTTTTTATTCACAAACTCCCCCGTGTTCTGCCGGAAATTGAAAGTGCGGTCGCCAGGGGCATGATCACACAGAAAGAGATCGATGACAAATGCCTGAAAATACTGGCCCTGAAAAGATGGCTGCGGTTGAACGAACAAGTCAGTCCTTTCAAAACTAAAGATTTGTCTGAGGCGCTGAACAGTCCACAGGATAAATTGTTGCTGCGGCGTTTGACTGAACTATCCCTCACAGTGCTGAAAAATGATCAACTTCTTCCGCTGAAGGGTCTCGATACCCTGAAAATTGCCACAGTAGCGCTGGGGGTGGATACCCTGGAGCCTTTTCAGCCCGTCGTTGACCTGTACACCACCGCTGACCATTTTTATTTACCATCGGAAGCTTCTGCGGAAGATCTTGCTGCACTCAGTGAAAAACTGACCGGTTACAACCTGGTCATTGCCGGAGTTGTCAACCTGGGAAGATTCCCCGGAAGAAATTTCAGGGTCAGCGATGCACAAAAAGAAGCGTTTCGAATGCTTGTCAGCAGGAACCGGACGGTCTGCCTGTTTTTCGGAAATGCCTATGCTCTTCAATTTTTTCCGGAGGCTGAAAAGGCTGCTTCTCTGGTAATGGCTTATCAATCAGGCCCGCTTTTTCAGGAAAGCGCTGTTCAGCTGATTTTTGGAGCGGAAAAAGCTTCCGGCAAATTGCCGGTAAGCATTGATACCCGTTTTCCTTCAGGGATTGGTGATGAGGTACTCCCCCT
>DAIDJX010000149.1 GCA_027451165.1 Prolixibacteraceae bacterium
AGCGAATTTGTTCTATTATTGACGGAAACAGATTAAGCAAAAAGAATTCATGCTCCATTCCGGTACTACCGGGCCGCTGAAATGGGGACAATATTTCCGATGGCTCCCATGGATGCTGAAATAATACCCACAGCATATAGCTCGCCGTCTTTCGATGCAAAAGCGGGGCCCCCTGAATTTCCGTGATCGAAGCCGCGTGCCGTGATGTTGATCATTCCATTCACAAGGCCGCTTTGCCCGACTTCGCTTTTACTGTACATGCACTGAAGCCTGCTGTTGTCCTGGAGACTTAGTCCGAAAGGATAACCAAGAATTTGAATGACAGAGCCCCTTTCAAGGTCTTGCGAAAAGTAATTATCGAATTTTATGTTACCGGCCATGCCCGTGTAATAGGATGCCCAGTCTTTCCCGTTGTTTAAGCCGGCATCGGATATGATCAACCTGTTGCCATTTTCATCGACCACTTCTTTATATTGATCGGCACTGCTATCGGTTTTAAAATTGTTGCTCGTAAACGAAAAACTGCTGCCATCTGGTGAATACGCTGTAAAGTAAGCGGTAAGTTTAGCTCCGTTATTGGCCAGAAGGTTAAGGTTCACGATTTGCTGATCTTCGCGATTAAAGAATGCCCAGGGCCAGATAACATGGCGGGCAGTGATAAACCTTCCATCGGTTAAAAGGAATCCGGTTCCTGACCAATTGTAATCATTCAGAACCTGCATTTTTCCCTGGTATTGAATTTCAATTTTTGTGCTCAGGATGAAGTAGATACACCTTTCAAAGACTTCAAGTTCCTGTGCCGGCGGGGTAATTTCTCCCTGAGAGTAAGATGGCCTGTTCTTTAAATCCGTTATCTTCTGCTGGAGGTCAACAATGGTTTTTTTTAGCCCTTCCTGTACTGTCCGGCTGGCCTCATTCTCCCTGATCATCGAATCTACTTTGCTCTGGGTGATAACCTGTGCCTGTGCCAGGTTTTGTTGTGTGATGGCAAGTTCCTGCCTGACCGAAAGCAGGTACCAACTCAGACCACCGATGGCGAGCACAAAAATCATTGAAAGCAACATCAAAGCCTGCTTGTATGGTTTGAGCGCCTGTTTACGGAAAAGGTCCAACCGTCGGGTGAGCCCCAGCGTTCCTACTGAAGGATTGGCAGGAACTATAAAGCCCAACCGCGGGCCTTCGAGCGAAAGCTGAATCTCATCACCATTTTGAAGGAACCAGTGACTTTTGATGGGTTTACCATTGATCAGCGTGGGGTTGGTTTGTGATAACTGCCTGATAACCCAGTTGTTATTATCTTTGGTGATTGACGCATGCCGCCTGCTGACCGTGGGAAAGGTGTTTCCAAACCCCACCTGGCAATGCGGGTCCCTGCCCAGTTCAATATAGTCGATAATAATTTCCTGTGTTTCACCGGCGCGGTGCTTCTCAGAGGCTGTCTTGTGCTCCAAAATGTAATAGGTACGGCCTTTCCCGCCGAAAATGGATTTCATACCGGCAGTCACCGACTTTGAGAATTTGTTTTTCTCCTCCTGGATAATGGGTTTATCTGTCATAGCGATTCAGGATAGTTGTTATTTATTGTTGATCAATTAAATCAGGATTACTTTGAGGGTGGTATCGCCAATGGTGACGATATCACCGGTTTTTAATTTACTTCCGGTCATACCGACTCTGTGCGAATTCAGGAAACTTCCGTTTAGTGAAGGTATCCACTGACGGGTATTTTCGTTCCATTGTCCGTCGCGTATATACCAGCCTTCTAAGTCTGATGCTTTTTCAAGGGTGGCATGCCGCCTCGATATATATGGTGTGCCTGTTTCGGCAATGGCTATATCGTTCGTTACGTCTTCATCCTTCCTTCCGATGGTTAATATCCCGGTTGTTTTGCCATTCAGCAGATTATCCAGGTTGAATATCTTTCTGTGTTCCTCACCCTGCATCACCTGTATCGAAAATTGTGATCCCTTGTTTGCTGAAACTTCCCTGGCTCCTGAGTCATCCACTCCCAGCTCATCGAGAATTTCCCGTACGGACTGATAGCGATTTTTGTAATCGGGCTGAAGACAACGTTCAATAATTTTCTTCCATAGTGGAGGAGTGTTGTCGCGTAGCCTGCCGATGTCATCCCAACGGCCTTTATTGGCCCTCAGAATATATTCTCCCAGGTCTGGTTCGCTTTCAAGGGGGCCAAAAGGCAAAGATCCCGTGATGAATTCAAACATCATGGCGCCAAATGAGAAAATATCGGTCGTTGGAATGATGGTGACATGTTTGTTTGCCGGCTTAATCTGCTCAGGAGGCATATAGGCATAGGTGCCGAACAACTCCTTTGGTTTGCCCCTCCAGTCAGCAACGGTGAGTCTGAATTTTAAATTGGCATGACCGGCAATGCCAAAATCGGTAAGTTTTGCGTTGTGGTGTTCATCCAGTAATACATTGTCAGGTTTAAGGTCCCGGTGAACCTTACCGTTGGCGTGAAGCGCCCGCAAGCCAAGCAGTATTTGGGTGGCAATCTTGTTGACCCTCTCGAAGGGGGTGCCGGACCCTATCCCCGGCCGGAGATCACCATTCGGACAAAATTCAAGCAGAATGTATGGATTTCCTGATTTCCTTCCATAGGCGATGGATTGAACCAGGTAATTACTTGATATCTGGCCGGTATCAAATTCAAGTTGGAAACGGGTGAGCATATTTCTGCGGACATCCTCATAGGGAATTTCCCAAAGCTTCAATAGTTTGAGTGCGAATATCCTGTTGTTCCTGTCTCTGGTTTTGTATACAATGCCGAAGGCTCCCTGACCAAGTTCTTTTTCAACAATGTAGTCATCAATAGTTTCTCCGGGCTGAGGAAGATACCTTGATGGTATTTCATATTCTTTACTCCACGAGTTCGTCTTGTCGGCTTCCGCTTGCAAGTTCATATTTTATCGCAGTATATTTTTCAGGAGTAATATTACCGGAAACTTCAAAATTCTACTTTAAATAACCTGTCGCCCATAAGTATAACATCACCATTCCTGATTTCGGTGGGTTGCGAAACAAGTAAGAATGTGGTATGCATGGTACTTTTATCCTGAAGATACCATTTTCCATTTTCAACCTTCAATTCAGCCTGAACTTTTCCTGTAAGCGTAAGGTTTCCTGGTTCCAGATTTTCACGGTTTAGTGTGATTTCTTTGCCTGAAAATTCAAGAACAGTGAGGTTTTTTTCTCCATCCCTGGCGAGCGGCTGCAGGCTGATGTGGTCAGTTTTTGCCTGAACATACGGATTAATGGTGCCAGCAGTGCCGGATCCTTTTTTACCAGGTTCTGCACTTTTTGAGGGCAACCCTGCCTGACTCCGGGGGTCTGGTTCCACAGGGGTGTTGCATTTCGGGCAAACAGTGGAGCCTGGTATCAGCGGGTATCCACAACCGGGATAAGGGCAATACCTCAAATTGCCATCTTCAGGAGCTGCTCCCTGCGCATTGCCGGCAGGAGCGTCAAGATATTGCTGGTCAGATTCAGCGCCTTTAATGGTGCCGCTTACAGGTGGATTTACTTCCGCAGGATGCGGAGGCCTGGCAGAAACAGATACACCCTGCAGGGGAACTTTACATTTCTCACAATTTGATTGTTGTATAGAATTGTCCCATCCACAGTTATTACATCTCATAAATTGCAGATTTATTGGAAACGGTTTAAGTATTGATAATAATAAAATGCTAAAGTAGATAATTCATTTAAAATTCAAGGGAACTGAATAAAATATTCTGCCTGAATTTTTATGTAAAATATACGGCTGCGTATTTTTACCGGAATTCTTTGTGTGATCCTGAACTGAAAAGCCATTTACCGGAGAGCTTCATCATTCTGCTGGCTTTAATGCCCTGAAATATATGACCTTAATTCCCGGAATGGAGCCTCTTGATGCTTTGAACTTACCTGTCAGGTTTCTATCCAGACTAAAACTATCAAAAAACTCGAAAGATATTTTATCTTCACCAAAGCGGATATTTTTAAGTTTACCATCCAATGACCGGTCGAGGTTATCATAGTACTCGAATTTCATCCCGCCCTTGCCGGTGACAATTTCCTTTATCTTGCCCCTGGTATTTTCATTTATTTCGAACTGGTCGTAATAGACAAACGAAATCAGTTGGTCCCCAATTCTTATCTTTTTTAGTTTTCCTTCCAGGTAACGATCCGCACTGAAGGTATCGTAATAATCAACTCCGGAAAGGGGGATTTCGTTAAAAACAATGTTGCCCCCTTCAACCGCCAGCAGATTTCCGTTCATTTTAAATTCTGCTGTTGCAATATCGAGGCTGTCAATAAAGATGGAGGTCAGATTAATGTGTTGATTATCATTACTTTCTGCATACTCCCAGGTAAAGTCATCGTATAAAATCACCTTGTCGCCATACTGCGTTATGGCAAATGTCTGGGCGAAACAGAACATAACAGCGAAAAGAAGGGGAAATAGTGCAAGAATTCGTTTCATTACTGATTCAGTTTGATCCAATGTCCAGAATATTTTTCACGAACGTGACGATTTCATCCATGGCTTCGGTGGCTTCCGGGAACATAGGGGCAAGCAGCGGATAACAATGGATCATTCCGGGGCCGGATCGGAAGTATACCTCCACACCGGACTGTTTTGCCTTTTGAGCGAATTTTTCACCATCTTCATACAATTCGTCATCCACTCCGGCATTGATTAAGAGGGGCGGCAGACCTGCCGGATTGCCAAACAGGGGGGAAATGAGCGGATGTGAAGCTTCCTGGTTCCCGGAATAATAATGGCTGAAGACTGTCCAGGAGTTTACCGGGGCCGGTGATTTTTTATTTTTTGTATGGTAGGAGTCACTTGAACAGGTCAGATCAGTCCATGGTGAAATAGCGACTCCGGCAGCGGGTAGGGGGATGCTTCGTTCCTTCAGCGCCAGCAGTGTGGCCAGGCACAATCCCCCGCCCGCCGATTCCCCCGCGATGAGGAGGTTCTCCGGATGAAAACCGGACGCCAGCAACCACTGGTATACCCTGACCGAATCCTCCAGGGCGGCAGGAAATGGATGTTCCGGCGCCAGGCGGTATTCATAAAGAAGACAGATGATCCCGGTATTACTGGCAAATTTCGAAATAATTCCCCGGTGATCGCTGCACGAACCGGAAACGTAACCTCCGCCATGGACATACATAATCACTTTCTCCGGAACAGCTCCTTCAGGAACCAACCATTCCGCTTTTATCTCCCCGATCTTCTCTTCTCTAACGACGATACCTTGCGGAAGCTTCCCAAATCGGGCTGCTCCTTTCTCACATCGATCCCTGAATTCAGCTATCGAAGTATTGAAATCAAATACCTCTTTTTTCCACTTTCCACGGAGCAGATGCCCGTTGCGGATCATGAAGTTAAACAATTTGCCTTTAAGACTGGCCATATATCGAATAAGTTACTTCCATGTCAACATTCCCCTTCAGCATGGACCATACCGGACAGTAGGTTTCTTCTGCCAGTTGCAGCACCTTGTCCAGGTCTTCGTTTGCAATATTTTCCGAAGTAATCGCAATATGAAGGAGAATCCTGGAAAATCCCGTGGGGTGTACGTCCTTTCTGAAACCTTTTGCGCTGATTTCAAAATTGGTGATGGATTTTCCCATTCTCCTCAGGAAAAGCAGGAGGGCGCTTCCAAGACAGGAGGAAAGGCTGAGCAGCAGTAATTCCAGGGAGGTGTAACCAAGGTTGTCGCCCAAAGGAGGAATGTAGTCAATGGAAACCGGCTCGTTCCCTTCCACAGTTCCCGAGAAATGAAGTTTGTTGTTGATCAGCTTAATATGAGCTGTTAACTCTTTTGATTTGTCCATGAATCCCGCCGGAGAATGGGTTGATGAATCATTCCCTGTGCGGGTATCAAATATCAAAAAAATAGATTAAAAAGTCGTCGCACACCGTGATTTTTTGAAAATATTTTGCAGCAATGATTTTCTGAAAAACATTCAGGAGATTACTTCCGGGAGTCAGAAATTGTCTTCAAAAATGAAGAGTTCCTCAATGGTTACCGAAAATACCCTGGCCAGGTCCCAGGCCAGTTTAAGGGAAGGATTGTATTTGTTCTTTTCCAGAAATACAATGGTTTCCCGGCGGACATTGACTTTTGCGGCAAGCTCCTCCTGTGTCAGGTTGTGCCTTGCCCTGAATTCCTTTAAACGGTTATTCATTGCGGATTCCTCTGAAGTGAACAATTGCCCAGGTAACGCCAAAAGTCACTGCCATGGCCAGAATACCAGAACCAAGCACTTCTTCCGTATCCAGGCTGACCCGGTCTTTCAGCCAGATCATAAAGACCCAGATGTAAAGAGAAATAAAATAGGAGAGGGCTGCCGCCTTCTGTACAACTTTTTTAGATAGTTCATCTTCGACAGGTTCTCTGCGTCTGACGCTGGTGAGTCTTTTATATCCGAAAAAGAGTCCAAAACCAACGAGCACCAGGATAACTCCGAATTGAAGGATATCCACCGGTTTAAATGCTTTTGATGATGTAAAAAACCAGAGCGCCGCAGAAGCCAGCACCAGGATGGCAATGACGAAAATCAAAATTGTTCTTTTCATAACCTCTTGTATTAAATGTTGTGCAAATCTAACACAAAGTTAGAAATAAGTAACAATTCTGCAAATTTCTTTTGAGATTTTTTTAATCCCTGCCCTGCGGACAAAAAGGATCTGCATGACATTTATTTCATATATTTATGTTTTCGGAAATACATAAGGTCATCATAAAATGAAAAAATCTTTGTTCTTGTTTATCTTTTTGTTCCCCTGGGTGATTGGTGCAGCCCAGGATCGCATCACAGGTCTGAATTTTGCCACGCGATCAGAGGTAATTGCCCAAAACGGCATGGTGTGTACCAGTCAGCCGCTGGCCACCCAGGCCGCCCTCGATATTCTCAAGGCAGGCGGCAATGCCATCGATGCTGCCATTGCTGCTGATGCCATGCTGGGTTTGACCGAGCCAACGGGCAGCGGGATTGGTGGTGACCTTTTCGCCATCGTCTGGGATGCGAAAACCAGGAAACTTTATGGGTTGAATGCCAGTGGCCGTTCTCCCTATGACCTTAGCCTGAATTACTTCAGGGAGAAAGGCTTGAAAAGCATTCCATCCACCGGTCCGCTGCCGGTTTCTGTTCCCGGTTGTGTGGATGGCTGGTTTGAGCTGAATAAAAAATTCGGGAATCTGACCATGCAGCAGATTCTTGCTCCGGCTATCCGTTATGCCCGGGACGGTTTTCCTGTGTCGGAAGTGATCGCTCATTACTGGAACAGCAATTCCCGTTCGCTGCAGCGCTTCCCTGGATTTAAGGAGATTTATATGCCGGGAGGGAAAGCGCCTGCCAAGGGTGAAGTGTTCAAAAACCCTTACCTGGCCAATACGCTGGAATTGATTGCACAAAAAGGGAGGGATGTGTTTTACAAGGGTGAGATCGCCGAAAAAATTGTGAAGTATGTCCGGGAACAGGGCGGATTTTTCAGCATGAGGGATTTTGAGGAGCACACTTCGGAATGGGTGGAACCGGTTTCGGTGAACTACCGCGGTTACGACATATGGGAATTGCCTCCCAACGGTCAGGGCATTGCCACCCTTCAGATACTCAACATCATGGAAAACTATGACGTAGCGAAGATGGGCTTTGGCTCCCCGGAATACATCCATCTTTTCCTGGAAGCCAAAAAGATAGCGTTTGAAGACCGCGCAAAATTCTATGCCGACCCGGCATTTTCCAAAATTCCTGTGAAGAGCTTGATTTCAGAAGAATACGGAAAGAAACGGGCAACCCTGATCAACCCGAATCGTGCAGCCACCAGTTTTCCCCCCGGAGAACCGGAAGCCGGGAATACGATATACCTGACCACCGCTGACAAGGACGGCAACATGGTTTCCCTGATTCAGAGCAATTACCGGGGAATGGGTTCCGGAATGACTCCCGGGATGCTGGGCTTTGTTCTCCAGGATCGCGGAGAAATGTTCTCCCTTCAGGAAGGTCATGCCAATGTCTATGCTCCC
>DAIDJX010000150.1 GCA_027451165.1 Prolixibacteraceae bacterium
AGGTGATCATATCCGGATAACTGTTCAGGGTGGTCTCCCTGGCTGGTTTTAGCTGAGCAGAGACAAAAACCGACAAGTTGAGGTATTTTTTGCCGTCCGCCTCAGATTTGCCGGCGGGCAGTGTGGTGAAGATCAAACTCTGTGACATATCATTTAAAATTTCGGATTTCGGATGTACGATTTCGGATTTGAGATTTCGGATTTCGGATGTACGATTTTGGATTTGCCTGCGGACTCTCTTGCCTTTAAATCCGAAATCTCAAATCCGAAATCCGAAATTTAATTCATGTTTCAGTTTTCGGCGAAGGCCAGACAATACTGCTGCCAGTCGTCCAACTCCATCATCTGGGCGAAAGTCGGATCGGAATCCGCTCCGGCCAGGGTTCTCCTGACAGAGCAGGAAACGGTTTTGCTGAAGCAGAAAATTTCGATCTTCACCTTGAGGGTAGCTTCACCTTCCAGTTTGGAAACTTTGGGGCCTTTGACGTAGGTCAGTGCCAGGTAGAATTCCAGGGAAACCGTGATGATGCCCAGTATGGAAAGTCTTCCGTTGATGCGGATGTAGCCGGTCAGGGTAACGGTTTTGGTGGATACCTCATACTTGAAGTAAAATCCGCCCATAATGGAAACGGAACCTGAGGCCACGCCTATGTCAAGTGCTGCTGCTGCTCCGAATTCAAAAGCAGCTTCGACCGATACCAGCTCTTTCAGGCTTGTTTTCAGCAGGAAGTAGCCACCTCCTCCATAAATCATTACTGTCAGGAGGAAGGGATTCTGTCGCGTACAGAAATTGAAGCTGATGGTCAGCGGTTTGCCGGTAAAAGGCAGGTTGATGGCAGCTCCAAGGCTGATGTTCGACAGGGTGCAAACCCCGACTGTCACATTGGGAACGCTGATGTTGAATCCTGCGGTAACTCCGGAAGTGCTTACATCGACATATGGCCCGTCTTCCGAAAAGCCGGTGGAGGGGATGATGCTCTGAAGATTGTTGACAAACGCCAGTTCTCCGATAAATTCAATTGGTGGCGATCCCATGTCCACTTTCACGTCTGTCTTTCCGGAGGTGCCGGTTTTGAACTGTACGTAACCGAATTTCACAGCCAGTTTGCCCAGCAACTCAATCTGGAAATTACTGAATTTGGCATCGCCGGTCAGGGTGGGGCGAAAGAGTTGCATCATAAGGCTTTTTCAAGGTTGTAACGATCTGAAGCGCTTCTGCAGGATCATTGACTTTCACATCCAGGACCCCTTCAATCCCTTTTGTTTCGCTGTTCAGATCGGGTTTCCATTTGTATTCGGCATAAAATGCTTCATCGGTGAACCAGGTCTTCAGGTTCGGCGCTTTTGGGACATTGCTGTTCAGGGCATTCAGTAACTTGACCAGTTGTGCCTTGATCTGTGCCTGCAGGTTATCAATCTCCGCTTTCAGGTTGGCGCCAGTCTGGCGGGCTTCATTTTCTTTCAGCAGGATCAGGTTTTTAATCCTTTCAATCTCCTCCCTGACCTTTTTTATTTCGGCAATCATTCCATCGAAACTGCCTTTCATATCCTTAACCCCGATGAGGCTGAAGATATCTATGATCCCAAAGATTTTCGCTGAAGGAAGACTGGGAATTGATTTGAAAAAGTCAGAAGCATCGAAAACCAGTTTTTTGAGGTTTTCAATATCCCCCCCGATGGGTCCCTGAAGTTTGCTTAGACCGGTAATGGACATGTTAGGTGTCAGGAAACCGCCTGCTTTATCAGAACCGCCGGAAAAATCGACCACCGATTCACTGATGACCTTAGCAAAAACATAGCCCTGGTTGGCATCATCTTCCAGGGTAATGCTGGTGGCTTTCTTATTGCCGGTCAGTTCGTTTACCTGCTTGATAAACACCGCTGATTCCTGCATGACCGGGTGAAATTTCAGATCAGCTTCACCTTTGGCCGGGTAATACATGGCGCCAAACTTCATGCTTTCCGTTTCGAAAGCAGTGTCACCATCAACCAGGCATTCTGCATAGGCGACATCCTGGCCTGAAAATGGAGTAGTATTGTAGGTAACTTTTCCGTTATAGTCGGTCACCATGGCATTGACCATCGATTGGGTCCGTCCGACCACATTCTCCACGAAAGCAAGTGGCATTCTGATGGCATGTTCTTCCCCTTCCTTGTCGGTAACGGTAATGTCAAAAGGAAATCCTTTCTGGCCAACATTGATGTAAAAGTTATAGGTCGAAGACCTGCCGGGTTTGCTGCAAGGATTCGGTTTCCCGATAATCACCGGAATAAAAGTCTTGCCGCTGCTGAGCGGGATATTATCCGGTTTATCTATGTTGGGCGTTTTATCGTTTTCTATCCTGACTGCCTGGAAGGGGAAGCGGATGAATTTGCCATCCGGGTCATTGCGGGCATAAAGGACTTCTTTTTGAAGGACCACAATATACATCCGCATCATGTTGACTGCAGCCTTTTTTTCGCTGTTGAATTTCCTTTCGGTGACCTTCACCAGGGCAGCCCGGTGACCGAAGGGGAAAAGGTAACCTTCCCTGACGATTTTTACGTAATGGTCGCGGCCCAGCGTTGCCAGGTGTTCCCATTCAATGACATTCAGGTAGGTATCCGTGGGGCTTGGTACATCAAAAAAAGCATGCCAGTCGAGATAGGCGCCTAAAGTGGTTAGCATCAGTTTTTTCACAGGAACCGGCAGGGGTGAGAAACCCTGGATTTCATAATTGCTGGTGGTATGTACCAGCTTATGACGGTCGTTGGCATCAAGGGAAGCCTGGAAAGGCTGGTCAATGGGGGCACATCCTTTAACATCCGGATTGGCATCAAACGCCCATAAAGCCCTGATGGTTTTCAGGGAAGGAAGCAGTACCGGAGAAATACCTGCTTGCTGAAGTTTCACACCCAGTGCGGTATGCCACAGTTCGGTGACTTCCCCTTTGTTGGAGACGAGGGGGTCAAGCGTCCTGAATTGCGTGGAAATCATTGGATCAACAGTTTTCACTTCTTCCGTGTTCTCCAGTTTCAATTCGATCCGGTGGGTGAAATCATTTACCTGGTTGGGGGAGATGTACATCAGCGCAGGCGCTTCAATGGACGTGCTCAGATCCGGAATGGGGCCGGTTTTCATATCGACTTTCAGTTTGCTGATGTCGAAGTTGGGTTGTAATGTGGATAAGGCCTCCGGCGCCAGTACATTCTTCAGCTGATTTTCATCATACACCGACCGGCGAATGGTTTTATTCCGTGAAAACTGTACCATCTTCACGGAATAATCCCTGGAAACGGGAGCAATGGTTCTTGGCTGTTGTTTTGAAACCGGTTCAGTTTTCAGCGTGGAAAACGAAACCGGATCCACTTTCATAATCTGCGGTAATTTTATCCATGCCCGGGGATGAACCCGCAATTTGAATTTGGACCAGTCCAACAGACTGTTCATGGTGAGTTCAAATCCGGGATGGCCGGCTTCCAGCTCATAAACCAGGCGGCTTTTTTTGGCCCTCATTTGTTTGGCGGGCAGGTCAATCGTTTCATTTCCTCCGCTGGGATCCATCAGGGTAGTTTCGAAGAAGGCCTGCTCCAGGGTATGCTGACTTGGAAAGCGGATAATGATTATCCCTGCTTCTTTGGGATTGGATAATTCGAGAAATGGCGCCTGACCTTTGTTGGAAAATACAAAATTCTGAAAGTCGAATTCAAGCCAAATCAGGTCTTCCGGTCTTAATACCCTAACCGACAATGTTTTATTTGGTCTGAACCGGATGTCGTTGTACCCGATTTCCATTCTTGAGGCTTCCCTGGCTGGTTTTCTGACCGGATCCTGTTCTTCCTTTTCCTGAACCTTCACAGGGATGGTCGTTTTGGGGCGGGTTACCCTTTCCTGAGGGGTTTCTTCCTGCTTCTTTTGTTCTTCCCTCGTTGGTTGGGTGGTGGTGGCAGGGACAGTGACCCTTTTTATGGCCGGGTTAATAGTCCGTTTCACCGGCTGCTGGTCTTCAAAAAACAGGCTCGGCGGATCTTTATAGGAAACTGCCAGGCACTGTGCATCGTCAATTCTGGGTACAAATGCCTTCATCCGGGGCTCGAAATAGCTTTCCTCTATCTCTTCTTCCATTCCGAATGCTTCGTAATCAGGGAAATCTGCCTGGTTGACAAGGCGGAATGATCCCAGGGGATTGTTTAACCAGTAACCTTTTTCTTTGATACTTGCCGCGGCATAAAAGCGGGGTGGCTCTTCACGGCTGAAAAGGGCGCTGAAAAAGAAGCTGCCCAATGCGATTTCTTCTCCGGAAAAACCGTTCATCCATACTTCCTTTCCGGCTGTTTCCCCCCATAGCACATTCACCGGTTGGCTGGAGGTGGTTTCACCGAGGAAAAGTGAAATGCCCTTCCGGCTTTCTTCCATCCGGAAATGACGTTTCCCCCTGTAAGTCAGCAAACCGGAAATTCTGGTCAGTATTCCTGAATCCGGAATGGAAAGCAAGGTGCCGGCGTTTTCCACCGGGTCAAGAAATCCGAGATTATTGCCATTGTATGGAAGCATGATCAGCTGATGGGCCTGGATGTCCCGTTCACAATAGTCCAGATGAATGCCTTCCGGAGAAACAAAGGTCATTTGCCAGTCGGCAGAGAGTTGCCATTGGAATTTTCCTTTGAGCGACACAGAACCGCCCTGACCGGCTGAACATAAGTCCCCTGAATACTCGAATTCAGAACGCAGGGGGTTTTTCCTGTCCAGAAATTCCGGGAAACTGACTGCAGTCCGGATTCCAAAGGGCTGAACTTCCATTTCCAGCTTCCATTTTCCGTTCGCCTGGAAAATTCTGCCCACAAAGTCAAAGGTGATGGCAGTCCCTGGATAGGAAGCTCCGGTCAGGGATATCTGCCATTCGCCGGGTTGCCGGACAATGGAAATCCGGGCACCGGGAGCAAAGATGGCCGGTTGAACGTCCCAGACGACTTTCCCATAGCGGACAACCTGAAATCCCTTATCCCATTTATGGATGGTAAAAGATTCATTCAGAACTGATTGGAGAATATCAGCAGAGGGATAAACCGCTACGGCGCCAACACCGAGTGTTTTAACAAACTGCCGGCGGGTAAATTTAACGGAGCTTGATTTTTTTCCGGAGGATAAATTTTTCCGTGCCCCTTCAAGGTCAAAATGCCGGATTTTCATTTGGTGAAGCTTTAATAATTCCGGTCTTCAATTTACGTAAAACTGCGGAATTTCAAAGAGGGAAACGGTAATATTTTGTAAAATAAATGATTTAAACTGAAGTGACTATTTTAATTACCTGACAATCAATATCTTGTCTTCAGTCAAGGTTTGCTCTCCGTCCCACCGGTAAGCCACCAGTTTTTTGGTCATCATAACACAACCATCTACGCAGCACAGGTTGTTTCTCAGCGGGAAGGGGCCGTTGCCCATGCAATAATGCCCGAAGAACACCGGAGGGGCGTCTTCCGGATAGATTCCGCCTGTGGGAGAAATCTCCGGGGGAATTGTATAGTGGGGAAGCTGAAACTTGGATTCCATGGAGTTTTGTTGAAATGTCTTTCCAACTGGGTCTTCCCACCATTTCATCCGGTAAAAATGATGTATGCGCCTGTGATTGTCAAAAAGGGCGAGATCATGGGGCAGGAGGTGGTGGATGCCTCTGGTGGTTTGAAGGATGGCTTGTGACAAAGGAGAAGCCGGAGTAAGCACTAAATCGCGAAAAGTAGCTTTAGAAATTTTACCTTCGGGCAACTCTGTTCGTAAAAGCTCAATATTTTCATTTTTCCAGCAGGCATGAACGATCCTGACATTTCCAAAGTCCAGAAAAAATGGCAATGTCCTCAGCCATTTCCGGTGATCTTCCCATTCTGGCGGATCGTTTCGGAATTCCAGCAGGATAGGACCAATAAAAGCTGATCTTTTACTCCCCTTTTTCAGCAATGGCCCTTTTTCAGGATTTTTCAGAAAATGAAGGATAGCATTCACTTCATTGTTTCCCAAAATGGTATAAGCATGGCCCGCCTCTGTCATTTGGCGGATCAACCGGATGGTTTGACGGATTTCAGGACCGCGGCTGACAAAATCGCCTACAAAAACAGCCTTCCTTTCCGGGTGCTGGTATCCTGTAGAGCTCTTTTGGTAACCCATTGATTTCAAAAGGTTTTTCAACAAAGTGCAGTGCCCGTGAACATCGCCGATGATATCTAACATAATTGACCAGCTTCAATAAGTAAATATACAAAATTTCATCTTTCTTTTTATTGGTACATTTCTGAGTGAAATTCCTTACTTTTGAACAAAAGTAAACCAAAAGAACCATAACCAAAATAGCAAAATGAAAACTATCATTGAATTGTTTGAGACCAGTGTTGAGAAATACGCCGACAAAATTTACCTGTGGGAAAAGACCGGTCAGCAATATGAAGGAACGACTTACCGGGACACGCGTAAGGAAGTAATGCGGTTTGCAGCCGGATTGCTGAAACTGGGACTTCAGAAAGGCGACCGGGTCGGGTTGATCTCCGAAGGCAGAAATGCATGGATCATTGGTGAGTTGGGTGTTTTGTATGCCGGAGGAACCAATGTTCCCCTGTCGGTGCGGCTGGATGCCAAAAGCGAACTGGCTTTCAGAATGAAACATTCCGGAGCCAGAATGTTGATTGTTTCGAGGTTACAGGCTCCTAAAGCTGAGGAGATCAGGGCCGGGCTCCCTGAATTGGAATGGGTGATTTACCTGGACGGCAAAGAGCAAATGGGGAAAGGGGATATCAGTTATGAAAAGGTAAGGGAGATGGGAGATGAACTGTTGGCCACTGAACCGGAAAAACTGGATGCTGTCTGGAAAAATGTCCAACCCGACGATATAGCAAATATCAGTTATACTTCGGGGACTACTGCCGATCCTAAAGGGATCATGCTGTCCCAGCTGAATTATGCAGCCAACACCATCCAGGGAAATTCGCTGATGAAGATCGATCATTCGTGGAGAACACTGGCGATGTTGCCCTGGGACCACTCCTTTGCACATACCGCCTGCTTATATTGTTTCATGTACAACGGCGCATCGGTTGCCTCTGTTCAGCAGGGAAAAACCGCTATGGAAGCGTTGAAAAATGCCCCCGTCAACATCCGGGAAATCAAACCGCATGTGATGATGAGCGTTCCGGCCATTGCCAAGAATTTCAGGAAAAATATCGAAGCCGGAATTCAGAAGAAAGGGAATTTGACCGTTTCCCTTTTCCGGTTTGCCTTAAAGGTATCATACCGGTACAATGGCGACGGTTGGAACAGGGGTAAGGGATTTACCTTTCTGCTTAAGCCGCTTATAGCCTTGTTTGATAAGATTCTGTTCAGTAAAATCCGGGAGAATTTTGGCGGTGAAATGAAGTTTTTCATTGGGGGCGGAGCCCTGCTGGATGTGGAATTGCAACGGTTTTTCTATGCCATTGGCATACCCATGTGCCAGGGATACGGCCTGTCGGAAGCTTCACCGGTCATCTCCAGTAATGCCCTTCATGCCATCAAGTTTGGTTCTTCGGGAAAACTGGTGAAATATATGGACCTGAAAATTCTCGATAACGATGGGAAGGAACTTCCGCTGGGGGAAAAGGGAGAAATCGTGATTAAGGGGGACAATGTGATGAAAGGATACTGGAGAAATCCGGTGGCAACTGAAGATACGATTAAAGATGGCTGGCTGCACACAGGTGATATGGGTTATATGGATGCCGACGGATTTCTTTACGTTCTGGGACGTTTTAAAAGCCTGCTGATTGCCAACGATGGAGAGAAATTCAGTCCGGAAGGAATTGAGGAAGCAATGATTGACCAATCTCCGTTCATCAGCCAGGTCATGTTGTACAACAACCAGAATCCGTTTACTGTCGGGCTTATTGTTCCTGATATGGCCAATATCCTTTTGGAACTCGAGAAGAAGGGGATCAAAAAGGGAAGTCCCGAGCTGGCAGAAGCGGTGATTAAACTGATTCAGGAGGAAGTGGATGCCTATAAAAAGGGTGGAAAGTTTGAAGCCATGTTCCCTGAAAGGTG
>DAIDJX010000151.1 GCA_027451165.1 Prolixibacteraceae bacterium
CAATTCGGTACCGGTGATCAAAAAGATCATCGACTATTCCCAAAACCCTTATGTCTGGGTGAACTGGAATTGTGACGCGACCGATTCCGCAGGGGAAGGGTTTGAAGCAAATTTCAACTCGGTGAAAGACCGCATCAAAGGGGTGCACCTGCATGAACTGACCGATCCGAAGTATCCTTACCGCTTGTTTTTCAAACTTTTATCGGAATCCGGGTACAAGGGATACTGCAATGCCGAAGTAGATCAGAGTTGCGAACCCATCCGGTTCATGAAATACTACCGGGCACTTTTTCTGGCTTTGCAAAATGCAATATAGTAGTGATTTTAACTACAAAGGGAACATGGTAAAAGGTTCCGATCTTTTTCGAGAGTCCGGAACCTTTCTTTCCTCTGTGAAACTCCGTGCTCACTCTGTGTAACTAATTTTTTGATTTATGGAACCAATATCAAGAAGAGAATTTATCAAAGGCTCCACTACCCTGGCCGGGGGAGTGGCTGTTGCGCCTGCATTTATCCCCAACCTGCTTTCTGACAGCCCGGGTGAGCGGATCAACGTAGCCCTGATCGGGATTGCCGGCAAACGACCCTCTGTACGGGGCATTATCAGCGGCCGTGGGATCGAGCACATCAACCGCTATGCTGCCATCCCGAATGTCAAAATCACTACCCTGTGTGATACCGATGAACGGTTATGGCCGGAAAAAGTCAAAATGACTGAGGACAAATTCGGGATTACCCCTAAAACGGAATGGGATTTCCGGAAGGTGCTGGAAGATAAATCCATTGATGTTGTTTCCATAGCCACGCCTGACCACTGGCATGCCCTTATGACCATTATGGCCTGTCAGGCAGGCAAGGATGTCTATGTGGAAAAGCCGGTTTGCCACAACATATACGAAGGCCGTAAAATGGTGGAAGCCGCCCGGAAATACAACCGCATCGTACAAGCCGGGATCTGTTACCGCGACAGCAAGGCGGTGAAAGAAGGAATTAAAATGGTACACGATGGTAAGCTGGGCAAAGTGTATATGGCCCGGGGCATTACTTACCGGTACCGGGTTTCCATCGGGCAAATTGCTGACAGTCCGGTTCCGGAAGGGCTTCACTGGGATATGTTCCTCGGGCCGGCACCGTTCCGGCCATACAATGAGAACCGCTTCCTGTACAACTGGCATTTTTTCTGGGATACCGGAGCCACCACAGAATTCGGGAACAACGGCATTTACCGCATGGACACGGTCCGCTGGGCGTTGAACAAGAATGAACATCCGGTAAAGATCAACTGCAATGGCGGAAAATTCGGCCGCGACGATGACCAGGAGGTGCCCAACATCCTGGTGGCCGATTATGAATATGCCGACGGCACCATCGTTCAGAATGAAGCCCGTTGCCTTTCCACCAACCCGGAAGGATTGACAGGTTCCGGAGATGTATTCATTTACGGGACAGAAGGCTGGATGACCATCAGTCCGGATGGTTATAAAACCTATTTCGGTCCTAAGAATGAGCCCGGCCCGGCCCGCTCCGACAAGGACTTTCCAAAGGAAGAGCTGCACGACGGCTGGCAGAACCTGATCGATTGCGTCAGGAGCCGGACGAGGGATGGCCTGGACAACGATATTCTGGAAGGCCATCTCTCTGCGGCCATCGGTCACCTGGGGGTAATCTCTTACCGCACCGGCCGGCCGCTGACTTTCGATTCTGCAAAGGAAAAGTTTGTCAACGACAAGGAGGCTGACAGTTACCTGACCAGGAAATACCGGGAACCGTTTGTGGTGCCGGAGAAGGTGTAAAGAAGTTGTCTGATTGTTAAGTTCTCCGGTTGCTGAGCGTAGCATCGTCATGAGCGAATCCGAAGGATCGAAGCATCCGGTTGCCAGTTTTCCGAATTTTTCAGCACTGCTGACAAATATTAAGGAAGTGTTATTTCACCGGAGGTATTCCTAAATCTTTGCAGATTTTCCGGGCTAAATTTTCGTCTATTTCGGTATGTCTGGGAATAGAGGATCTTTTATTCATCGTTGGATTCCACCACCAGGAATGTCGACTGCCTTCCCGGATCAGTTCGCACCCGTATGATTCAATATACCGGATGAACTCTCTTCTTTTCACGGTTCAAGAACTACTTCCAAATAATCTGACTTTGCATTTGAAATTGCCTCATAACGGTTCATTTCAAGCGCTTCTTTTAAGGTGATATTTAATGTTTCCAGCAGCTCTTCCTTCGTTTTTTCCTGGCAATTTACTCCCGGAATTTCTTCGACCCATCCAATCCACCAGTCATTTTCTTTTTTTATTACTGCGGTGTATTTATTTCTCATTCCGGATATGTTTAATGGATTCATAACTCAAAGATAAGGTATTTTCCAACGAAAAATCCGCTGTTTACCTCCTTTTCACCATGAACACTGCAGGGACCGGCCGTTGCCCGGTTTTGTCGCAGGGGGTGATGGTTTCTTTCCCGTTGATCAGCATACAACTGCTGCCCCCACCATCGAGGTTCAGTGCTTCGTAGCAGCCCAGTTCCTGAAGAATGCGGGCTTCCTGTCCCAGGGTGACCCCCTCGGCAATACCGGGAAATCTGCCCTGAACCACCAGGATGATAAGATAGCCATCTTTGGTGTACCCCATGGCCGTCCTGGGATGCCGGTCGTTGATCGCTCTGCCGGTGAACATTTTTTCCTCTTCGTTGGTAATTCGGATGACGCCATTGCTGATCAGGGTGGGCCCTCCGCCAACAGCAGTTGCCATCCTCCATTTTTTTAGGGGATTGTCAGCCAGACCGGAGCAATTCTTCCTGACTTCCCTGAGTGTGGTACTGACCTTTTTCCCACTGCACACCAGAGGAGTATATTCCAGATAAAAGGGCTTTTCCCGTTCCGGTCCGGTGAAAATCCAGGCCACATCTGCATTTCCTTTCCTATCAATCCCCAATGCTGAGCGGGTGGTATAAAAATATACGCTGTCGGAGCGACTGTAAAAAGAGGGGATATTGAACGAAACGAGTTTGCCTTTATCTACAACTACATTCGCATTGCTGTTGTCCTGCAGGAAAAAAGTGCAGTTAACCACCAGCAAGGGATAATTATTCCGTTCATAATAGGCTGATGGCGTAATCCTTCTCCGGTGTGTGGTGTCTGCATCAAAAACAACCGATTTATCCTTCAGGGGAATCCTGACGAAGAAAGCGATATTGGGTTTGCCCTCCACCGGGTCGGAGGTCCTGAATACATGTACACCTCCAGCCAGCGGCTGGTAAAGGGAATCCACATTCAACCATTTAACCTGTGCATTGACCAGCTGGAAGAAAAGAATTCCGGAGCAAAGAAGAAGATATTTCATTTGAATACGCTTTTTACTGCTTTCAGGTATTTCATTCCATATTGTTTTTCCGGTTCCAGGCAGCTGCCTTCCGTCCATTCATTCCAGCAGTTGATGGTGATCACCCGCGGGCCTGCCGGATCAGCCAGCAGTTTTTCTTTTGTTTTCTGAAGCGCTTTCCGGAAATTTTCAGGGGTGTTGTTCACGATAATTCCGGTATACGGATAACCCAGGGAATGATCCCAGGGTTGATCCTGGTTGGTCCGCGGACTGGAATCCCATCCTACCGTTACGTTGGGGAAATAGGGAACTCCATAAGCTGGAGTAATGGTCTCCCAGTGTTTCAGGTATGCCTTCCAGACCGCTTCATACTCATTATCTCTTCCTTTAAGCGGGAAATGATGGATCCAGACATAAGAGGTTGCCGATGCGAATTCCAGTTTACGGATCAGTTCCGGGTAATTATCCGGAGGATTTTCTACCGGGAGGACCGGATTTCCCCATGCTACGATGTTCCAGTGGACCCCTTTCAGTCCGGCTGCTTTGGTTTTCTTATCCAGCATTTCCATGGCTTTGCGGGTGGCGTCCATACTTCCGAAGTTTTCCACGAATTTTTTTATGTCGTAGATGGAGAAGTAAGCTTTTCCGTCGATCATCCAGTAATTGGGCTGAGTGAAAAAATCCTTGACCAGGTGGTCACAGATAAGAGCCCAGGTTTCGGGTCTGACTTTCCCTGGATAAAGAATTTTCCGAGGAGTTCCCCTGGTGTAAGGATGGATGTCTACCCAATCGTGGTTGGCCCACATCAGGGCAAACTTCATCCGGTTCCGGTTCCCGGCTTTCAGGAAACCTTCTTCCAGACAACGGTTCAGAAAAGGGCCGTTGTCGTAATAATACCAGTCGAAAATAAACACATCCACGCCATGACCGGAAGCTGCCCTGATCTTTTGGGCCATGACCCGGGGATCCTTTTCATCGGTATACCCCCATGTGGGTATCAGGGGTTGCCGGTGTCCGTCAAATCTTGGCCCGGCATTCCTGACCAGTTCCCATTCCGACCATCCGGAGCCTTTGATTTGGTCATTCCGCGCATCCCCGGTATGGTAGTTGGGAAAATAATAGCAAGCCACCGTGATATTATTTTTCCCGGTTGTTTTCTGAGTTGCTGAAATAAATACCAAACCCAGCAGAAGTAAGATCACAGTGGTTTTCATTTTTCAGGATATGTTTTCATATTTGAGAACCTGCAGATATTTATCGATGTACCGGTCTTTCTGCTTAGACCGGTACTGCATGATGAACCGGGGATGCTCCAGGGGTACAATCTGATTGAAATAGCCTTTCTTCCGGTTTAATTCTGAAAGGTACCTGTAATTTTTATTATTCCCGAAGCAGAAACAACATTCCCGGTCAATGCCAAAGGCAAGCTGATGCTCCAGGGAACGGATGATGAAATCCTTGCTGAGGGCGATCAGTTCCGGGATTTCGTAATAATTCAGATTGACTTCTTTTCCGTTTTTACCGGTCCGGACAAATCCCAACGGGCAGACGGCTGAAATGTAGTAATCCCGGTAAAACGCCTCCGGTCCGCCATAGGCTTCAATGAATTCATACACAAAAACGGAGGAGGTCTCATAGGTGGACACATTGTTGATCCTGATCCCGCAAACCTCTTTCAGTCGTTTGGTGTCGGTAAAGGGAATGCCGGTCACTCCTGCACCGAACCGGCCGGGATTGATGCCAAGGATCAGTTTCCGGGGAAGATCGTCAGCATAATACTTTTGGTAAAACCGGGTTGAGGCTTCCATGGCTTCGGGATTTTCCGCATAGGGATTCATCACCCTGATCCCCTTCGGAAGAGGATTGTCAAAGTAGAGATTTCGGTTAAATGATATGATCTTTTCAGCAAATGTCATGTTGTGGCGCTCGAAGTACACGAAGGAAATTTCTTATTTTTTTATTTCCCGGATATTGTTAAAGACGTTTCCGATGGCATACTGCCGGGCTTCCTCTTTCGTCAGCTGATGACTCCAGGACACACGACCGGCAGTGGCAGCTCCCGGACCGGTATTCCCGAATTCCGCATAGTAAGCGGATTTATCCCGTTGCGTTCCGCTCCAGTTGGACCAGCCTTCCGGAGCAATGTGGGCACCCATTTCACACTGGAGATAGACTGTCCTGGCATAATCCCGCCAGGGGCGGCCCAGGTAAACCTTCTTAACTCCGTCCGCTGCAGTCAGGCGGCATTGCAGAAAAACATACCCGTATGGTTTGTCCTTTGGGGTGCTCGCAGCCGTTATAAAGGAATCTGATTTGCTGTGGATGATACACTTTTCGAAGTAAGCGGTAGCTGCTCCGAAAATGAAATCCGTAGTTCCTTCGATGGTGCAACCGGAGAACATTTGCCGGCTGTTCTGTCCGGCCGTATAGAGCGTATCCTGGTTCCCAAGGATACGGCAGTTCATGAAAACACAGCGGTCGCCTTCCACATGCAGGGCTACTGCCTGTCCGACAGGACCGGCACTGTTCTCCACCGTCACATTTTCCATGTAAAAATCATCGGCTTCCACTTTCAGGGTCCAGGTGTAGAAAGTACTGTTTCTCCCCCGGTTGATCTTGTTGAAATGGTCATCCCAGGTGATGATGGTCTTTCCCGGATCTTCCCCAATTATTGATAAACTGGTATTGCAGGAGGGTACCACCACCTTTTCCCGGTAAATACCATTTTTCAGGTGGATGGTCACCCGCTGGTCAGGAAAAGCCTTGCAGGCATCTATGGCTGCCTGGATGGAGGTAAAATCGCCGGAACCATCCGGAGAAACCGTAATTTCGAATTTGTCCTGGGCGGAAATTGGGATCAACCATCCCCAAAAACAAAGGAGGAAAAGCGCTTTAAGTTTCATTTTTTAAGAACACTGTTGTCCGGTAAAACTAATTAAAAGTTACTGCATTTGTTTGTGAATGTTTATCCAGGGAAGTGAAATATTGAATGGTGGAATAAAAATGAGGCTATATGTATTCGTTATGAGACAAATATGAAAAAAAAGGGATCTATTTTAAAATTCCTTTGCTATGTTTTGATTTTTTTTACAACTTCACACCCGTATTTGAAAAATCTAACGATAATATTTAATCGTTTATTTTTCAAATCATTGACCAAACTTTGTTTTACATTATTAATACTTGTACTATGCAGAAAAAATGGACAACGGACCATTATCCGTTTCTTTCTCAGCTTTGGAGAATGATGTGCTTGTGCACGTTCCTATTGCTGTTTTTTGTTTCTCAAGCCGGTGCACAGACTCAGGTGACTGGTAAAGTCGCTGATAAAAGTGGTATGCCCATACCCGGAGTAACTGTGCTGGTGAAAGGTACCACAACGGGTACCATTACCGATGCCAACGGTAACTATGTCCTCTCACATCTTCAGGGAAAAGCAACTTTGATTTTTTCCTTTGTGGGAATGAAAATGCAGGAAGTTGATGTGATGGGGAGGAGCACCATTGATGTTCAGATGGAAGACGAAACCATCGGAATAGATGAAGTGGTAGCGATTGCTTATGGCTCTGTCAAGAAGAAAAACCTGACAGGTGCGATCAGTTCGGTTGATGCAAAGCTTGTAGCTACTCAGGCCAACTCGACCATCACGCGTGCTTTGGAAGGTGCTGTTCCCGGTTTACAGGTAGCCGCAGTAGACGGTCAGCCTGGATTGGATATGGGTATCAGGGTACGTGGTATCGGTTCTGCGAATCAGAACAACTCAAATGCCCTGATTGTTATTGACGGAGTACCCGCCCAAAGTGACAATCCATTGTCTACCATTAATTCTAAAGATATTGAAAGTGTCACTGTGCTGAAAGATGCTGCCTCCACTGCATTATATGGATCCAGGGGAGCAAATGGCGTGGTTTTGATCACTACCAAAAAAGGCGCAAAAGGCGATGCCAAAATTTCTTTTGAAGGCCGCTGGGGTATAAATCAGGTTGGACCCTATAAATTTGACAAGATTTCAGATCCAAAGGACATTTATGAGTTTGCCTGGTTGTCCATTTACAACTCCGTACGTTATGGAGTTGCCGGTTCAGGGATTTCCAAAAATTATACAACAAATGTTCCCACACCGAATATGTCAGAAGCTGATGCAGCTGCTTTTGCCAGCGCCCACCTTTTTGATTATACCGGATCGACGACTGCGTTTACCCGTAATAATTTGGGCAACTGGATGTTGTACAATGTTCCGGGAGCTGTATATACCAAAACCGGTTCCGGTGCTACGGCTGGTGCCACCATGTCGGGCGCCTATCTTGTAAATCCCGACGGGAAACTGAACCCGGATGCCAGATTGCTTTACAACGATTACTATGACAAGTATTTACTGGAAAACAACTTCAGGCAGGAATACAATGTTTCAGCCACCGGAGGAACTGATAAGGTAGATTATTTTGTTTCACTGGGCTATCTGGAAGATCCTTCCTATATCCGTGGTTCCAACTTTTCCAGGTACAACGGGCGTTCCAATGTCAACATTGAATTGTACGACTGGTTAAAGGTCGGAGCTAATGTAGCTTA
>DAIDJX010000152.1 GCA_027451165.1 Prolixibacteraceae bacterium
TAAACCTGAAAATTGGTCACCCTTCTCCCCGAACGGCCTGAGCGGAGTCATGAAAGGCGCATCCGGGGTGTTTTTTGCATATATCGGATTTGATGCAATATCCACCACTGCGGAAGAATGTAAAAACCCGCAGCGGGATTTGCCCAAAGCGATGATCTGGTCCCTGATTATCTGTACGGTGCTCTATGTGGCCATCAGTCTCGTACTCACCGGAATGGTCAGTTACAAGGAGTTGGGAGTGGGCGATCCCCTCGCTTATGTATTTCAGAAACTGAACCTGAACTGGATTTCCGGCGTAGTCGCGATCGGTGCTATCATAGCCATGGCCAGTGTTTTATTGGTTTTTCAGGTTGGTCAGCCCCGCATCTGGATGAGCATGAGCCGCGATGGTTTGTTGCCGCCCCGTTTCGGGAAAGTGCACAAGCGCTTTCATACGCCGGCATTTTCTACCATCATCACCGGAATTATTGTAGCCACCCCCGCCCTCTTTTTAAACCTGACCGAAGTAACCGACCTTACCAGCATCGGAACACTGATGGCCTTTATCCTGGTCTGCGGAGGAATTTTACTGCTCAAAGAGGAACCTGAAGAACAGAAAAAAGGTTTCCGGGTACCCTATTTCAACAGTCGTCACATCCTCCCTCCATTGATCCTGGTTGTGGGGATCCTGGTCTTTGTGCTGAACAGGGATGGTGTAATGAACTTTTTCAGCACATTAGACCCTAACCATCCGGATAACAGCAGTTGGCAGGTTTTCAGACATAAAATCCCATTTCTGGGCTTTCTGTTGATTTCTGTAATCATCGGGTACCGCGCCATCGCCAAAAATCTTTCTGCTATCCCTGTATTGGGTTTGCTGACCAACCTTTACCTGATCTCAGAACTGGGTATCATCAACTGGATGCGGTTTCTTATCTGGCTGGCCATCGGACTGGTACTGTATTTTCTTTATGGTAAAAAACATAGTCTGCTGGAAAAAAGATAAAAAGGAACTTAAGAACTCCGGGCAACAGCAGTAACTACTATCATCCTAACAAGAAGGGAAAATGAAATAAATAAAAGGGTATCGAAGGCCGAAACAAAACGTTGATACCTTTCCCGATTTTTAAAAAATCTTCCTATTTTCACCTCTAAATCAAAACTACAACATCATGGCATCTAACAGAAGAGATTTCCTGAAACATTCCCTGATCGGAGCCGGTATTCTTGGCTCCGGGCTGACGTCGCTGGTCGTCCTACCCGAAGCAGCTTCAGCCAAAACCAAAAAGAAAGTGGTTGGCGCACAGCAATTCAACATGTGCGGGTTTGTGGCCCCCAAACTGGACGTAGTCCGCATTGGCATTATCGGGTTGGGGAACCGCGGTCCGGGAGCTGTCGACAGGTTATCCTACATTCAGGGGGTTGAAATTAAAGCCCTTGGCGACCTGTATGAAGACAGGGTGGAAAAAGCACAGAATATACTTACGAAAAAAGGATTACCAAAAGCGATCGGTTATTCGGGTTCCAGGGATGCCTGGAAGCAAATGTGTGAACGGGATGACATCGACCTGATCTATACCTGCACACCCTGGGCGATGCATACCCCCATTGCGGTGTATGCCATGGAACACGGGAAGCATGCAGCTACGGAAGTACCGGCGGCCATAACCCTGGAGGAGTGCTGGCAGCTGGTGGAAACTTCTGAAAAAACCAGGAAGCATTGTATGATGCTGGAAAACTGCTGCTACGATTTCTTTGAACTGATGACCCTCAATATGGTCAGACAAGGCTATTTCGGGGAGGTTATCCACGGGGAAGGCGCCTATATTCACAATTTGCTGTCATCCAATTTCGATAAAGAGGGCTATGCTGAAATGTGGCGGCTTAAAGAGAACTTCAAAAACGGCAATCTTTATCCGACTCATGGCCTGGGGCCCATTTGCCAGATTATGAATATCAATCGCGGGGATCAGATGGATTACCTGGTTGCCATGCAGTCCAATGATTTCATGATGGCCGAAACAGCAAAGCGACTCGCTGCACAGGATGGATTTTACAACGAATTTGCCGGAAAAACTTACCGCGGAAACATGAACAACACGGTGATCCGCACCTTTAAAGGAAAGACCATTCTGGTACAGCACGATGTTACCAGTCCGAGACCCTATTCCCGGCTTCATATTGTTGCCGGAACCAAAGCCTATGCACAGAAATACCCAACCCCGGCCAGGGTTGCGGTTGAAGATGCCTGGCTCAATCCTGAAGAGATGAAGAAACTGGAAGATCAATATTCTCCGGAGATTGTCCGCAAAGTCGGGGAAATGGCTAAAGAAATCGGGGGCCATGGAGGAATGGATTTCATGATGGACTGGAGGCTGATCGACTGCCTGCGGAACGGATTGCCACTGGATCAGGATGTCTATGATGCCGCCCTGTGGAGTTCCATTTCACCCCTCAGCCAGCAATCAATCGCCAACAGGTCAGCATCGGTTGATATTCCAGATTTTACCCGCGGAGCGTGGAAAAACAACCAACCGGTGGAACTAACCCTGAAAGGCGGGGGAACTACCGGAGTAAACAAGAAAAAATAGTGATAAAGAGGGGCCACGAACCCCTCTTCTTTTTTCAAAAATCCAGCACCAGTTGAACAGGTCCTTTTTCCGGGAGGTGAAAATGGGAAAGCGTAAGCCCTAATAAACGGATACCTGTCCGGAAAGGATATTCTGCCATCAACAGATCCCAGCCTACCGACCTGAAATCATCCAGCGACACCACCGGCTCAGACAACGTTTTGCTCCGGGTTTGCTGGACAAAATCATTGTACTTGATTTTCAGGGTGACTGTCCGGCCTTTCTGTCCCGATTCCTGTATATGCCCCCAAACCCTCCCGGCAATCGCATCCAGTTCTGGCTTTAACAATTCCGGAATATACAGATCCTGCTCAAAAGTTTCCTCCCCTCCAATGGATTTTCGCTCTTGCGACTCTTCTACTGGTCGGCTATCTATGCCCCGGACAATTTCATAGTAATAATTCCCTGATTTACCAAACATCCGGATCAGCTCACCCCTGTCCAGCATTTTCAGATCTTTACCGAAAAGGATGCCCATCTCTTTCATCTTTCTGGCTGTCACTTTTCCGATACCGTAAAACTTCCTGATTTCAAGCTGATCAATGAAGGACTGAGCTTCTCCGGGAAGAATGACATACATGCCATCCGGCTTATTGACTTCCGAAGCCATTTTAGCCAGGAATTTATTGTAGGAAACACCGGCTGAAGCGGTCAACCTGGTCTCTTCCCATATCCTTTGCCGGATTTCCCGGGCAATCAGCGTGGCAGAAGGCTTCCCTTTCCGGATGTACGTGACATCCAGATAAGCCTCATCCAGCGACAAAGGTTCCACAAGATCGGTATATTCATCAAAAATGGCCCTTACCTGCCGGGATACTTCATGGTAGACGGAAAAACGTGGTTTAACAAAGATTAAATGTGGACAAAGCCGTTTGGCGGTGGTGGAAGCCATGGCCGAATGAACACCGAAACGGCGCGCCTCATAGCTGGCCGCAGCCACAACGCTCCTTTCTCCTGAACCGCCGACCGCTACAGGTTTCCCTCTTAACTGGGGATTATCCCGCTGCTCGACCGACGCAAAAAATGCATCCATGTCAATGTGGATGATCTTCCTGATCTCCGGTTGTTCCCCTGTCATTTTCTGTTCATTCACCCCTCAAAAATAATTTCTTATTCCCAGAAACAAATCACGCTCAATTGAATCGTTTTAATTTACTTTACCTGTGCCAACCAGTATGTCAAATGTACCATTGAGAAATACAAACACAAAGAAGAGCATTGCCCCTTTGAACAGAAATATTCTGTTTACAGGCTTAACCAGTTTCCTTACCGATACTTCGGTAAAGATGGTTTATTCCGTAATGCCGATGTTTCTGTTGTCGATTGGAGCCTCACGTACGGCTTTGTCTCTTATTGAAGGGATCGCCGAAAGCACCTCCTCTCTGCTAAAGAGTTTTTCCGGATACTGGAGCGACAAAATGGGTAAAAACAAACCACTGATGCTGTTGGGTTATGCCCTGAGCGCTCTCATCATGCCCCTGTATGTGTTTGTGGTTAATCCCCTTCAGGTACTGTTCCTGCGATTCATTGAAAGAGTGGGCAAAGGAATACGGACTTCACCCCGCGACAGTCTCATTGCCGGTTCATCGCCTGCAGCTGAAACAGGAAAAAGTTTTGGGTTCCAGAAAGCCATGGACAACAGTGGCGCCATCGTTGGGCCACTGCTTGCTTTTCTAATTTTGTGGCTTTTCCCCGGAAATTACAAACTGATCTTCCTTTTAGCTGCCATTCCCTCACTGGCAGGAATTGCTGTTATCATCTTCGGAATCCGGGAAACCAAAAACAAAAGAGCGCTAAAGACTGTTTCTGTTTCATGGAAGAATTTCCCTTCAAAATTTTACTTTTTCCTGGGAATAATCTTCGTATTCACACTGGGGAACTCCACCGATGCCCTGCTGATTGTGAAAGCACGGGAAACCGGAATTACCGTTGCATTTGTTCCCTTGGTTTATATGGTAACCAATGTGGTATCTGTCCTTTTTTCAATTCCCACGGGAATACTTGCCGATAAAATTGGAAAAGAGAAAGTGCTTATTGCCGGATATCTGGTCTATGCAGGGGTCTATTTCGGTTTTGGAAAAACCGGAAGCATCAGCGGAATTGTCCTTCTTTTTGCCCTTTATGGCCTCTATTCAGCGCTGACCGACGGCGTTCAGAAAGCCCTGGTTGCCGATATGATCCCCAAAGAAAGTAAAGGTACAGGGCTGGGCATTTATAATGCGCTGCTTGGTTTTACACTTTTACCGGCCAGCCTGGTTGCCGGGATTCTTTATGATAAGGTGAATTCTTCCCTACCCTTTTATCTCGGCGCATTCATGGCAGTTTCAGCAGCGATACTGATGGCGATCTATCTGTTAAAAATGAAGAGACTTTCCAATTCTGAATAACCTGGCCGGTATCAGGCACCTACCATGAACCACCGGCACCGCCACCGCCGAAGCTGCCGCCGCCAAAGCCGCCAAAGCCTCCGCCGCCGCCACCAAAGCCGCCTCCGCCGAATCCACCGCTGCCCCTGGAAAAATCAGACCAGGAGCCTCTTCCCCTGGAGCCCATCATGCCCATCAGCATCCAAAAAGGAAGACTCCTTGTTCCGGCATTATAAGACCCTTTGTTTTTACCGCGGAAAATTGTCAGAAAGATGATAATAAGCAGGATAAACAACACCGGAAATCCGCCTCCCGATTTCTCCTTTTCACCTCCGCCCTGGTACTGGTCAGCAGTATATTCACCCCGGGATAGGTCCATAATAACCCCGACTCCGGCCATTATTCCACCAAAATAATCATTTCCCCTGAAGCGGGGGATCATCTCATGGTCAACAATCTTACCATTGGCGATGGCATCCGGGATTACCCCTTCCAATCCATAGCCGACCGAAATAAAAACCTGCCCTTTCTCATTACCAGTTTTGGGCTTTACCAAAACCACGATCCCGTTGTTTTTATCCTTCTGTCCGACACCCCAACTCTCCCCGATGCGATAAGCCATATCTGCAGGATCATAACCATTCAGGGTGACCATGGTAACAACCACTATCTGATTGCTGGTCTGACGGGCAAACTGAACCAGGGAATCCTCCAGAACTGCGACCTGCTCCTGCCCTAAAATGCCGGCAAAATCATTGACCAGCCTGGGCGGATCAGGACGTAGAGGAACCTGAGCCAGGTTAATGAACGGCAGAAAAAGCGCAAGCCACAAACTATATTTTATCCATTTCATATTTCATCCTCCCTGCTCCCATAAGAAATTTCATTTGTCAATTCATCCACATCACCCATTTCATAGGGAAATTGTTCTTTCAGCTGTTCCCCCGCCATCCGTATTCCTTCCATCAGTCCTTCAGGAATCTGATTCATCCTGAAGTAATTCAAAACCGCTTCCTTGGTTTCATCCCAGAAACCAGTGGGGACCTTCTGGTTTATACCAACATCCCCAATGATCGCAAATTTTCTGTCATTTACCGCAACATAGAATAGAATTCCGTTCCGGAGTTTGGTTTTATGCATTTCCAATTTTGCAAAAATATCTGCTGCCCGGTCAAAAAGATCTGTTTTACAGGAGTTTTCAAGGTGGACCCTGATTTCTCCGGAAGTGTTCATTTCTGCCACTTCAATAGCCCTTTTTATTCCGGCTTTATGCTCATCGGTAAACTCTTCCCAGAAATTCATTTTTTCATTTTTTGCATTAAACGACAAGTTAGATTTCGGATTTCGGATTTGAGATTTCGGATTTTGAGACAGGAGAGTCCGCAGGCAAATCCGAAATCGTACATCCGAAATCCGAAATATCAGAACTTCACCTGTGGTGCAGCAGATGCCCCCGGAGCCGCTTCAAAATAAGCCTTTTTCCGGAATCCGAAAATGGCTGCAGTGATCAACTGAGGAAAACGGCGGATATACGCATTATAGTTTTGCGTGGTTTCATTGAATTTCTGCCTCTCCACAGCAATTCTGTTTTCAGTTCCCTCCAATTGAGCCTGCAAATCGAGGAAGTTCTGATTGGCTTTCAGGTCTGGATATTGTTCTACCACCACCATTAACCGGCTCAAGGCTGAGGAAAGACCACCCTGTGCATCCTGGAATTGTTTTATCGCTTCAGGAGTAAGATTGGTCGGGTCAATTTTTGTTGCTGTTGCCTGGGCTCTTGCTTCAACTACCCTGGTGAAGGTCTCCTGCTCATGTGTTGCATATCCCTTCACTGTTTCCACGAGGTTAGGAATCAGATCGGCCCTGCGTTGGTAAACATTCTCCACCTGAGACCAGGCTGATTTAACAGCTTCGTCCTTGGTAACCATTGAATTGTACCCACAACCGGTAAAGGATAACCCGGCAATCACCACTAATAAAAGGGAAAACAAATTTCTCATTTCACTAATTTTTTTATAAAAATGAACAACTATTTTACCGGATCCACCTGAATATCGGGGAATCACCTCTTTTTGCCGCTAAAATACATTTTTAACCAGATAAATGGTTTGTACAGATGTCAGATACCTGGAATTTCTTCCTTTGGACTTATTATTTTTCGAAAACAAACGGTTAATGACTTTTCTTGTTATTTTTACGCAACCTTTTGAAATAATACCACAACATTATGGAATTTCGCACTATGCTATTCTGGAATGTTGACACCCAAAATGACTTTGTTGATCCTGCCGGAAAATTGTATGTAAAAGACGCTGAATTGCTCAAGCCTGTTTGGTCAGAGATCACCCGGTATGCGCAGCGTCATAAGATTAAGGTAGTTAATTCGGCTGATTTTCATTACATTCATTCCCCGGAGATTGATGAATCACCCGACTTTGAACACACCTTCCCCGCCCATTGTATGGCAGGAACGACAGGTGCTGAATTTATCAAAGAGACCAATCCTTCAGATCCCATTGTTTATGACTGGGACAAGCCTTATGATCTGATGGCCTTGTCCCTTGATTTGCCCAAATACCGCAATATTGTCATAAGGAAAGACGCCTTTGATGTCTTTGCAGGAAATAAAGTCACAGAACCACTCCTGCAGATGATCAAACCTGAGGTGGTGGTGGTTTATGGGGTGACCACCAATATTTGTGTGGACCATGCTGTCAGGGGATTAAAGAAACAAATTAACAAAGTAGTAGTCCTTACCGATGCAGTAAAAGAATTACCCGGAGCTCCGCTTCCATTTAAAGCCTGGCAAAAGATGGGAGTGAAACTGATGACTTTCCAGGAACTGGTTACCTTTATGGGCAAGTTG
>DAIDJX010000153.1 GCA_027451165.1 Prolixibacteraceae bacterium
GCGGATCGTAACAGTCGTTGTCCATATCGGGCATCCAGGTGATCATCTGGGCCTGGCGGGTATAAGGCTGCCGGGAAAGCTTAGTGATCACCTTTTCAATCTGGTTTACACAAAAATGACCGGCATCCGCTGATTTTCCGTTCACCAGTTCCTTCCATAGCCCGTAATTCTTCAATCGCCCATGGTACGTATATTCCCAGCGGGTATCCTTTTCATCGTTCATGTTCTTCACCCAGTGGTCTTTATACCCTTTCAGTTCCATGACATACTCCTTCAGGTCGTCAATGCCCCCCGGGAAGGCCATGTGGATGACCGGGTCTTCTTCCGGTTCCAGTATGGTCAGGTTCATGGTACAGTCGAGGCTCAAAGGATCGCCTGGCTTGTCATACTGGGTTTTAAAGGGACCTCCCTTTTCCCAAAGGGCGATTAATGCTGCTTCATAGGCTTCTGCCAAGGTCCGGCCGGAGCAGGTAAGGACGGGAATGTTCTTCATAGACATGGATTGATTTGAGGGTAAAAATATAAAAAATGTTGGAAGGAGGCAGGCCTCTGTTAACGCTTTGTTAATCCCTTCATTTTTCGGGAAATTCTCTTATTTTGCGGCCTGAAAATTGTATATCAACACCGAAGTCCTGAGTTTAAAAACTGATAACTGTAACATGCAGAAAATGAGGAATAAATCAATTCTTGCCATTTGTTTACTTATGTCGGCCCTTGCGCTTCATGCACAGAATCCAACCCTCTGGCGAGGTCCCCATGGAAACGGTACTTATGATGAAACCGGCCTGTTAAAATCCTGGCCTGCTGAAGGGCCTGCCCTGCTTTGGTCTTTTGACCAGCTGGGAACCGGTTTCTCATCGCCGGTGGTGGTTGACTGGAAAATTTATATTTCCGGAACTGAAGGTGATACCGGTTACATTTATGTGCTGGACAACGGGGGCAAATTGCTTTGGAAAGCTCCTTACGGAAAAGAGTTCGTGGAGAGTTACCCCGGTTCCCGTTCGACCCCTGTCATCATGGGCGATCTGATGTACCAGTGTACCGGATTGGGAGAGGTCATCTGCCTGGATGCCTCCAAAGGAACTGTGAAGTGGAAAAAAGACATGGCAAAGGAATATGGTGGGAAAGCGCCGCAATGGGCTTACAATGAGACTTTTGCCATCGAAGGTGACAAAATCTTCATTACTCCTGGCGGGCCGGGTCATACCATCGTAGCACTGAATCGTAAAACAGGTGCACAAATCTGGTCAACCAATATCAAGAATGACATTTCTGCTTATTGCTCTCCATTGTTGGTTAAGCTTGCGGCCCGAACCCTGCTGGTCACCCATATTGCCTCCGATGTAGTAGGGGTGGATACCAACACCGGGAAAGTGCTTTGGACCTATCCCCATCCCAACCAGTGGAGTGTTCAGGCCAATACGCCCATTTACCACGATGGCGCCTTGTTCTGCTTCAGTGGTTACGGTCAGGGCGGGGTGAAACTGAAACTCTCTCCGGATGGTTCCTCAGTCAAAGCTGAATGGAAAACAACTGAACTGGACAACCGCATCGGGGGCGCCGTTCTGGTGAATGGTTATCTTTACGGTTCCGGTGACAAAAACCGCTTCTGGATGTGTGTAGACTGGAATACCGGGGAGACCAAGTACAAAGCTTCCGGACTGGCCAACGGAACCATTATCACTGCCGATGGTATGCTCTATGGTTATACAGAACGCGGGGAACTTTTCCTGGCTAAAGCCGACCCTTCAGCCTGGAAACTGATCTCCCAGACCAAAGTCACCCTGGGAACCGCGCAACATTGGGCTCACCCGGTGGTTTCCGGGGAAAAACTGCTGGTGCGGCACGGGAACGTATTAATGGCGTACAAAATCAAATAAATTTTTAAAATCGTTGAGACGCGCTATTAGCGCTTCTCAACTGTAAAAAATGATATAGAAATGAAAAAAACCGGAATTATCGTTTTGTTAATTTATTTTTTTTGCGGATCATCTGCCCAAATCACCCAATGGCGGGGAGAAAACAGGGATGGAAAATTCCTGCAGGAGAAGAACCTTCTCAAAGCATGGCCGGAAGTGGGCCCACAACTGTTGCTCCAGGTGGAAAACCTGGGCAAAGGATATTCATCCCCCATATTTGATGGCACAACTATCTATATTTCCGGAATGAAAGATACCATCGATTACCTGACAGCCCTTGATATGACCGGAAAAATCAAATGGCAGGTGCCTTACGGACGTTCCTGGGTGAAATCATTTCCGGAAACACGGAGTTCTCCTACGATTGAGGGGGACCGGGTGTATGTGTTGTCAGGGACCGGAAAATTAAGTTGCCTGAATAAAGCCGATGGAAAAACAATCTGGTCGGTTGGCGTAGATACCGACTACGAATCGGAGTGGCATATCTGGGGAGTGTCTGAAAGTCCCTTAATTGTGGAGGACAAAGTCATTTGTTCACCAGGAGGGAATCTTACTTCCATTGTGGCGCTTGACAAGATGACCGGAAAGGAAATCTGGCGAACCGAACCGGTAGGTGGTCCACGTTGTTACATCTCGCCGGCGATTTATGAATATCAGAAATTTCGCTTCATTATTGCTGCAACAGGCCAGCATCTGATGGCTATTGTTCCGGAAACCGGAAAAGTCGCCTGGTCATATAAATATTGGGATTCGGCTAAATGGGATCAGAACGGCCTGATTTGGGCCAATACCCCGATCTGGAATAAAGATGAGTTCTTTATCACCATGGGCTATGATTACAAACCGGTGATGCTGAAAATGAATGCTGATGGCACCGGAGTTACTGAAAAATATTCACCAACGATCTTTGATAACCATCACCACGGGGTGGTACTGGTCGATGGTTTTGTTTATGGCTCCAACTGGATCAACAACGGCAAGGGAAACTGGGTTTGCATGAACTGGGATTCCGGGGAAATCAAATGGGAAACAACCTGGGAAAACAAAGGCGCTGTTGTCTATGCCGATGGAATGCTCTATCTTTACGAGGAAAAACGGGGAAATGTCGGACTGGTGAAACCCAACCCGGAAAAATTTGAACTGGTCAGTTCTTTCCAGGTAAAGGCGGGCACAGGTCCACACTGGGCACATCCTTTCATTCGTGACGGGAAGCTGTTTCTTCGTCATGGGGAGGTGTTGCAGATATATAAAATAAATTGATATAATATTGTAGAGACGCCATATATGGCGTCTGTATTGTTTTATGGATCAAAACAAAATACCAAACAGAGTCACCTATGCGCTGGCAGGTCTGTCAGCACTTCTTTTTTTTTGGTGGTTGCTGAACGATCCCACCCGTGATTTTATTCCGAGTCTGCCCGGTTTGGACAACCGGGGTAAGGGAGCCGGAGCCAACGACACCGTAAACATCGGCGAATTGTTTGATAGTTATACCAACGATTACACCCAACTGACCGAGACCTGGCCCCGGTTCAGGGGAGAGGATTTCGACAACATTTCCAAATCTCCCATTGCCTTGCTGGACAAATTTCCTGCTGCAGGACCGGAAATACTCTGGTCGGCGGAGCTGGGGGAAGGTCATTCCGGAGCAGCCATCTATAAAGGTTTGGTATACATGCTGGACTATGACGAAAAGGAACAGGCTGATTTTCTCCGCTGTTTCTCGCTGGTCTCAGGGAAGGAGCAATGGCGCCGGGGCTACAAGGTACATGTCAAGCGGAACCATGGAATGTCGCGCACGGTACCAGCTGTGACCGACAGTTTCATTGTAACCATCGGACCGCGCTGTCACGTGATGTGCGTGGAAAGGGCAACGGGAAATTTTCGCTGGGGAATTGATGTGGAAAAGGAATACCAGTCAGAAGTGCCCCTCTGGTACACCGGCCAGTGTGCACTGATTGACGGTCAGACAGCTGTGATTGCGACCGGCGGCACTGCCCTGATGATCGGAGTGGACCTTGCTTCCGGGCAAAAAATTTGGGAAACCCCCAATCCCAAGGGATGGAAAATGTCCCACTCCTCGGTGATCCCCTTTGTTTTTGGTGGTCGTAAAATGTATGTGTACAGCGCTTCCGGAGGAATGGCAGGAATCGCCGCAGAGGGCCCTGAAACCGGGAAAGTGCTCTGGGAAACAACGGCCTGGAACAAATCGGTCGTGGCCCCATCACCAGTGTGCATGCCTGATGGGAAGATCTTTATTACCGCCGGTTACGGAGCCGGGAGCATGATGTTTCAATTGAAAAGTGACGGAGATGGATTCTCCGTCTCCCCGTTGCTGGAGTATAAACCTTCTGAAGGACTGGCGTGCGAACAGCAAACACCGATTTACTGGAATGGCCATTTGTTCGGTATTCTACCGAAAGATGGCGGTTCACTCCGGAACCAGCTGATTTGTGTTAACCCTTCCGACACAAGGAAAGTGGTCTGGTCGAGCGGTTCTGAAAAAAGATTCGGGCTGGGACCTTATTTTATGGCTGACCATAAAATCATCATGCTGAACGAAGAAGGAACCCTTTACCTGCTGAAACCTTCTCTCTCCGGTTATGTGGAACTGGATGCCGTCAAAGTGATCCCCGACGGACAGGATGCCTGGGCACCCCTGGCCCTGGCCGACGGCTACCTGGTGTTGAGGTATTCCAAAAAAATGATTTGTATAAATATGCGCAAGTAATTGTTTATGAAAAACAAAGGCATTGTATTTTTTCTGATTGGCATGGCTGTGGTCATTATCGGGGTAATCATCTTTGATTTTCAGTCTCAACGCCCTGACCGGAAACCAGCAAATCCCTATGAACTGTCATTGGACACTATCCTGGCTGTTGATCCGGCCATGATTCTCTATAAGGAGGTTCGCAATCTGAAGCTGGCTTTTGAAGAACCACGGGGAATCTCCAGATCAGGAAATGTGCTGGCTGTTGTTGGCGATCAGAAAATGATCTCCTGTGATCTGAATGGTAAAATGCTGAAAGAAATCGTTTTCGGTGATCGTCCGAAATGCGTGAAAGCTACACCCACCAGGTACTACATCGGGATGGAAAAACAGGTGCTGGAGCTGGATTCTTCCGGGACCACCCTTTCAACATGGGGTGATTTTCATGAAAACACCGTCATCACTTCAATCGATGTTTTTCAGAATAAACTCTATATTGCTGATGCCGGAGCACGGGTGGTTTACCGTCTCAGTGCAACCGGAGAGAAAGAACTGGAATTTGAAGGAAAGGCCAAAGAAGGGGATATCCACGGTTTTATCATCCCCAGCGCCAATTTTGACCTTGCTTTTGACCCATCCGGGGAATTCTGGGTGGTCAATCCGGGAAAACATGCTATCGAAAATTATACCACAGAGGGATCCCTTCGCGGTTGGTGGGATGCCATGAGCAACGACATCAAAGGTTTTACAGGATGCTGTAATCCGGCCAACATTGCCTTTCTGCCCGACGGTAACCTGGTAACCAGTGAAAAGGGCATCGTCAGGATCAAGGAATACAAACCTTCCGGAGAATTCGTTGGCGTGGTGGCAGCCCCGTCGAAGTTTGAAGGCGGCGAGCTGGCTCCCGACATTGTGACCGATGAGCAGGGCAGGGTATATGCCCTGGATAAGGACAGGAAAATGATCAGGGTGTTTGAAAAGAAACTGCAATGACCTCACCCCCGGCCCCTCTCCATCCGGAGAGGGGAGTAAATCGGGAATTGGAATTGCGATAGAAATTGGTGAATACATTATATATGGAAAGAAGGGAATTTGTACGAAAATGGGGCAGAATCGCACTGCTGGGCGGAATGGCTGCCTCAGCAGGCTACTTTGCCCTTTCCGGAAGAATATCAACAACCGCTGCCTGCACTGCCCCGGGAAAATGCGGAGCCTGTTCCGTGTATGCCTCCTGCAGGGATTCCAAACGCCAAAAGCTGAACAACAATGGAAAATGACAAACTGAAAAGCCGCAGGGAATTTATCCGGGGCAGCGCCAGGCTTTCACTGGCCATCGCCCTTGGAAGCATCGGCGGCTGGTCGGTGTCCAGCATGACCAGCGAAAAATGGGTATGGCAGATCGATCCGTTTACCTGTACCCAATGTGGCCGTTGTGCCACCGATTGCGTGAAAACTCCTTCTGCCGTCAAGTGTGTCCATGCCTACCAGCTTTGCGGCTATTGCGACCTTTGTGGCGGGTATTTCAAACCTGGCAGCAATGCGCTGACCACTGCCGGAGAGAACCAACTATGCCCCACAGCAGCCATAAGTCGCATTTTCATTGAGGAACCGTTTTTCGAGTACCGCATCGACGAAGACCTGTGCATCGGTTGCGCCAAGTGTGTCAAAGGCTGTTCTTCGTTTGGCAATGGATCATTGCACCTGCAGATCATGCACAACATCTGCGATAACTGCAACCAGTGTGCCATCGCCAAAAATTGTCCTTCCAACGCCATCAAGCGGGTGAAGGCCAGTGAAGCGTACAAGGTGAAGGGGAGTTTTACAAAGGAAGGGTGATGGAAAATTTCGGATTTCGGATTTGTGATTTCGGAGGTTTCACGCAAAGTATGCGAAGTACGCAAAGAAATATTTCTTCTCTTTTGTGTTCTATGCGTCTTTTGTGGTACAAAAAGTTCCGGATTTAATGATCTGAAACCTGAAACCTGAAACCTGAAACCTGAAACCTGAAACCTGAAACCAACTGTATTCAGACAGAACATGAAAAAGAAATGTAAACATATTCTTACCCTGCTACTCCTGATCATCGGCTTTGTATTGGCCTTTGCCTCAGAAATGTCAGCGCAGCAGCGTTTCCCGAAACCGGAATTCGAAACCGGTTATGTCCAACCCGATACCATTACCCCGGAGCCACGGAGTACCGGTATGGAATATTTGGATGTGGCGGTCTTGCTGATCGTTCTTTCCCTGGCGGCATGGCTGGTCATCCGGAAGCGATCCAGACAAGGCATCCTTTGGCTTTCGGTTTTCACTTTTCTCTATTTTGGTTTTTACAGGCAAGGGTGCATCTGTTCGGTAGGGTCTGTTCAGAATGTGGCGCTGGCATTTACCGACCCGGATTATGCCATTTCACTGACCGTCCTGCTCTTTTTTCTGATTCCCCTTGTTTTCAGTCTTTTCTTCGGAAGGGTTTTCTGTGCCGGGGCCTGTCCCCTGGGCGCCATTCAGGATCTGATTATCATCAAACCCATTTCCCTGCCTTCCTGGCTGAGAAAAACACTTGGACTGATACCTTACCTGTACCTCGGATTGGCCGTTCTTTTTGCGGTTACCGGAACAGATTTCATCATTTGCCGCTATGATCCCTTCGTTGGAATTTACCGGCGGGATGCCACTTTCCTGATGACCGTGCTCGGAATAGCTTTCCTGCTGACCGGACTATTTGTGGCCCGGCCTTATTGCCGTTTCCTGTGTCCGTATGGCGTTCTGCTGAACTGGACTTCCAAAGTGTCTAAATGGCACATGACCATCACCCCTGCTCATTGCATAAAGTGTAAACTCTGTACAACTTCCTGTCCTTTCGATGCCATCGATTACCCGACCGATCCGGTTACTACCAGGAATTCGAGGGATGGTGTCAGGAAGTTCCTCTTATATGCCATTTTAATTCCGGTTTGGATGGCTGCCGGCGCTTTTACCGGCTGGAAAACGCATACCTGGATCTCCAAAGCTCATCCCGATGTGTACCTGGCTGAATTGCTTATTTCAAATCCTGAAATTAAAAATGATCCGAAGAATATTGATGTCCAGACTTTCCTCAGCTCCGGAAAAACCATGGAAACGCTGGTGCAGGAGGCACAAGCCATCCGTATGCAATTCCGGACCGGGGGTATCATCATCGGGGCCTTCCTGGG
>DAIDJX010000154.1 GCA_027451165.1 Prolixibacteraceae bacterium
ATAACGAAGTGATTTTGAATGCTTATGGGGATGCTTACATCCTTGTGGAAATGAATGGTCAGGATACCGTAAAAGGCATAGGGTTCCATGCTTTTTCCTATTATGAATTCAAAACTGTAGAGGTTACCGTAACCGGAAATCCGGCTTTGAAGTATAACCTTGCTTCCTATATGAATTACAAGCAGGATTTTATCTGGTCAACTCCTTCAGACCAATTCTCAAAAATACTCCCGCAAACCGGAGAATATGTTTTTAAAGCTACTTTCACGGATGATCAGACCCTTGATTTTTATGACCGCCTGACCAGTGACTACATTCTACCGCCGGTCATCAAAAGTTGCACCTATAATCTTCAGACTAAAGAAGCAGAAGTAGAATGGGAAAAAGTAAAACTGGCTGATGCCTACAATGTTAAAGTGATGGATCAAACAGGAAAACTGTTGTTTGTATCTCCGACATTCAGTAATTCGACTACTTATTATGCTTTCGATACAAGCACCAAGGGGTGGCAAACATCGGTTACCCTTCCGTCAGGCGGGCAAAAAGTTTGGGTTGAGGTGAATTCATACCTGGTGGAAGATATGCAGGACCAAAATGAACTGCAGTGTATTTCGAGGACCAGGAAAGAAATCAGCTGGGGACAATGACCGGGATTACTTTATTCTGTCAGGATTTTTCCTGATGAAATCGGCCCAGCCTTTATATTCCTTGTTCTTAACCGGCTTTGATTGTTGGAGGAAATGGCAGATCGCCACTGCTACAGCATCGGTGGCATCCAATTCCCGGGGCAGTTCCTCCAGATGATAAACATTTTGCAGAAAATAGGCTACCTGTTCCTTGCTTGCCCTTCCCATTCCGGTAATGGATTGTTTGACCAGCAGGGGGGCATATTCAAAAATGGGCAATGACCGGTACAGTCCGGCAGCCATTATTACTCCCTGAGCCCTTCCCAGTTTCAGCATCGACTGTACATTTTTCCCGTAAAACGGGGCTTCAAGGGCCATTATGTCGGGTTTGTATTCATCAATCAGGTTCAGGGCACGTTCATGCAGAAATTTTAAACGCTGGTAATGATCTTCAAATTTTCCCGGTTGCAGTACTCCCATCGTCAAAACAGAGGCTTTATTGCCTGAAATCTGAACCAGTCCATACCCTGTGACGGTGGTTCCGGGATCGATCCCCAAGATGCGGTATTGGTTATTGGTCATTGGTCATTAGTCACTTTCCGTTTGCTGCTGAGTTGAACGTATAAAATGGCTGAAGCAATCAGCGTTAATCCGAGAAAAGTAGTGAAGTGAATGGTCTCACCAATTACAGTAGAAATCAGGATCAGGGAGATAAAGGGAGCGATGTAAATCAGGCTGCCGGTAAGGGCATTGTTATCGCTCAGGTGCATGGCCCGCATCCAGATAAGATAGGTAATCCCCACCTCAAAAAAGCCGATGTAGAGGGCTGCCCATAATGAAATTCCCCAGGAAAACGAAAAACCGGAGAAAAATGGCAGTGTTGCCAGCAGGTAGATAAAACCAAACAGAAAACTCTGGAAAAGTTTTATGGCTTCAGGGCGATGGTCTTTGACATTCAGAATCCAGTACAAAGCCCAAAAGAAGGAACTGCCGACAGCCAGCAGAACCCCTGGAAAACTGGTGTTGCGGTATCCGGAGAGGCTGCCCTGGGAGGAGAGGATCACTATACCCAGAAAGCATACCCCCAGCGAAGCAAACTGTTTCCAGGAGATGGACTGTTTAAGCAGGGGAACAGAGAGCAAAGCCAATACCAGGGGCCAGATCATGTTGAGGGGCTGGGCTATCTGTGCGGGAAGCAAAGAATATGATTTGAAAATGATCAGGTAATACGCAAAGGGGTTCAGAAAACCCAGGGTAGCCGACCAGAGCCATTCCCTGAAAGTAGAGCGGAATACCTGCTGCAGTTGTCCGGTGAAAACCAGATAAACTGTAAAAATCAGCAGAGATACCCCGGAGGCAATAAAAATCAACTGAGCATAGTGCAACTCCCTCAATCCCAGCTTGAATGCAGTGGCCACTGTTGACCAGATCAGCACTGCTACTCCGGCAAAAAGAAAGCTTTTTTTCCGCTCAGCTGCCAGCATCCGTGGTTCCATGCCCAACCTTGTTTTCTTGTTGCTCCTGAATGCCTGTATTTTCCTGCCTGTCGCTGCTCAGCTCCCGGTAACGCTTTCTGGCTTCAGAAACGTAAATACTTCCGGAGTAGTCGAAAAGAATCTTCCGGTAGGCTTCTGCGGCTTTGGCATTGTCACGAAGCTGGTACTGCCAGATCTCCCCCATCATAAACAAGGCATCGTCGGCCAGCAGATCCCAGGAAAAATTCCGGACAATTTCTTCCAATAAGGTGATGGCCTGCAGATAGTTATTTCTTCTTACTTCAATTTTGGCTTTACGGTAAAGAATATCGTCGCCCAACAAATCGAAGGTAAACATCGACTGAATCGAATCGAGGGTAAGCAGGGCCAGGCTATCCTTGTTTTTGAAAAAAAGCAGGTCGGCCCGGGCAAAGCGGGTGAGGGCAGCCTGAGTGGAATCCTGCCCGGAATTGTTGGAGATGAAAAGCGCCAGTTCCATCGCATCGTTGGCGGTCAGCTTGGAGGTGCTGGCTTTGAGTACATCCAGCTGAGCCTTTGCCCAGTTGAAATTGCCCATGTAATAGCCCAGTTTTGCCTTTTTCAGTTTCACCTCGTCCCCCAGTGCATTCTCCTTGTTGGCATCGATAACCTGTGCGTAGAGCAGGGTGGCTTCCCAGGGATCGTCAGCATTGATGTAAACATCAGCCAGCTCAGTCTTTAAGTCTCCCCATTCTTCGGCTTTCAGTCCTGGAATTTTAAGTCCCTTTTCCAGAACAGCAATGGCTTTTTCACTTTCTTTCAGGTAGAAGGAACGCAGGTGGGCATATGCTTTAACCAGTTGCAGGGTCATGGCACTGTAACCCAGCAGCGATAGGTTTTCCTCAAAATTTGCAGCCAACTGGCGGGCTTTCTCCTTATTTCCCGGATCATTACGGGTGAAATTGAGGTAATCAGCTTGCATTTTGTAAAAAACAGCCTGGTGGAAATAGGGATTGTTTCTGCCTTTCGATAAAATATACCCGTAAGCGGCGCTGGCATCTTCATAGCTGTTGTTGTTCAGCGCCATTTGTGCAAATGAGAGTATCTGCGGGCTTTCAGTTCCGGTACGGCGGTCAAGGGCAATGGCTTGCCGCAGGGCAGCCGGAAATTGTTTTTCCTGAAGGTAAAACCAGATCAGCAGCCGGTTGTATCCGGTTCCTTCTGGTTCCGCCTGAATCCTTTTGATCAGGATTTTCCTGAATTCATCCCTGAGCCCATTGTCGATATCAAGGTAGAGCGCCGAAGAAAGCATACTCTGAACCCTGGGCAGTGTTTCTTCTGAAATTTTTACAGCATCCAGAAGTTCTTCCATCAGCCTGGAATAATTCCGCAGCAGAAGATGAACCTGTGCCAGATCAAGGGAAAAATTCTCGTTGGGCAATGTTTTCTGCCCTTTCAGCAGTATTTTTTCTGCTTTTTCATACTCCCGCCATTGCAGGAAATAGTTGGCCGTATTGAGAATCAGGTTTTTGTTGGGGGGTGTAAGCCGGATAGCCTCTTCAAACTGTTCACCGGCTTCTTCGCTTCGCTTTTGGAGCTGAAGAATATATCCATATTGGATGTACAATTCCGGATACTGATTTTTTGTCCTTCTGATCTCCTTTTTAATTTCGTTTTCAGCCTGTTCAAAGGACTGCATCTCTGCAAGACATTGAATATAGGTCCTGAAATAATAAATATTGCCGGTGGTGCTGTGCAATTCTTTAAATAAGGGTGCTGCTTTGTTGAATTCCCTGGTTTCATAATATTTGTTGGCCATTATAATCGTCGAATTGTCGCTCTTGATTTGCCCAAAAGCAATATTCAGCGACAAAATGCCGGAAAATAGCAGCAGGTATTTTATCAACTTTTCCATCAGTGTCATCCGGATGCAAAAATAACACGTTCATGACACGTATTACCAACTACTTAAGAAATAATAAAGCCCGGGAATTAAAAACATGTAAAGACGCATCATGTTGCTTCTCAACCAACGACTTCATAAATAAATAAAAACCCGCGGGTATTCACCGGAATGTTTTGTCAGGTTCCTGCTTTGGGAGTCCTTTAATAAATTTAAATTTGCGTTATGGAAAATGAAAAGAACGAAAAAGCTGCCCGCCCCGGCAGGTTGCCTTCCTGGATGAAGATGAAAATGCCCAAAGGCAGTCATTATTCGTCTTTGAAAAACCTGGTTGCCCGGAATGGGCTTCATACCATCTGCACCAGCGGTAATTGTCCCAACATCGGGGAATGCTGGAACAGGGGAACAGCCACCTTTATGATCCTGGGCAATATCTGCACCCGGAATTGTAAGTTCTGTGGCGTCAAAACAGGAAAGCCGTTGCCGGTTGACCCGGCTGAGCCGGGGAAAGTAGCGGAAGCTGTCAGCATAATGGGATTGAAGCATGTGGTGATTACTTCTGTCGACCGGGATGATTTGCCTGACCTTGGCGCCGGAATATGGGCTGAAACCATCCGCCAGGTGAAGATTGCCAATCCCGGAATTAAAATTGAGGTGCTAATACCTGATTTTCAGTGGAAAACTGAGTTTATTCAGCAGGTAGTCAATGCCGGCCCGGATGTAATTTCGCACAACCTCGAAACCGTGGAGCGGCTTACTCCCTTTGTTCGCAGCGCCGCCCGTTACCAGCGCAGTCTTGAGGTGATCCGGGTCATTGCTGAATCAGGGAAAATTGCCAAATCAGGGATCATGTTGGGGTTGGGGGAAACAGAAGAAGAAGTTTTACGTACTATGGATGATCTCCTCGATACAGGTTGCAAGGTGCTGACCATCGGGCAGTATCTGGCGCCCACCCAGGACCATCTTCCTGTCACGCAGTATTTTCCACCCGTGTATTTTGACCGGCTGAAGCAAGCTGGCCTGTCAAAGGGTTTCCGGTTCGTGGAAAGCAGCCCGCTGGTACGGTCCTCCTATCATGCGGAAGAGCATGTTAACGCGTAAAACGGGAATATGAAAAAATCATCAGAAGCAAAGGTAACCTTACATCCGGTATTTCCGGAGTCGGAAATCCAGCTGCCGGTGGCCGGAACAGGTATATCAGCAGGGTTCCCTTCCCCTGCCGATGAATATATGGAAGCCGGTATTGACCTCAATATCGAGCTGATCCGCAATCCGGATGCGACCTTCTTTGGCAGGGTAAAGGGCTATTCCATGAAGGATGCCGGCATCAGCGACGGAGATGTTCTGGTCATTGACAAATCGCTTGAACCTAAAAATGGCTCGATTGCCGTTTGTTTTCTGGATGGGGAATTCACCGTGAAACGCATTTTAAAAGAAAAGGAGGCACTGTTTTTGCTTCCGGCCAATAATGAGTTTAAACCGATCCGTATCAGTGAGGAGAATGACTTCATGGTATGGGGAATTGTGACCTATGTAATTAAAAAAATGTAACAGTAAAACAATTAGTTACACAGAGTTGCACAGGGGAATCACAGAGTTACACAGTGAAAATTCGATACCGAGTGCCTAAGATCTCATGAACAAATCGTTTTAAAATAAACACCAGGTATGAAACCGGAAATAAAAATCTTTGCAGGAGCCCTCGGAACAGGAATGCTTCTTTTCTCCAGCGAAAACCTGAATGCTGAACAAGTTCAGAAAACCACAACCAGGCCCAACATCATCTACATTCTGGCTGATGATCTGGGTTATGGTGATTTGAGTTTTCTGGGGCAGAAGAGGTTTAAGACGCCAAATATTGACCAGCTGGCTGCAAGTGGACTGGTATTTACCAACCATTACTCCGGTTCTACGGTTAGCGCTCCCAGTCGTTGTGCCCTGTTTACCGGAATGCATACCGGACATTCTTACATCCGGGGAAACAAGGAGATGAAACCTGAAGGTCAGGAACCAATTCCCGATGGGATCACAACACTGGCAGAGCTGATGAAAAAAGCCGGTTATGCTACCGGCGCTTTCGGGAAATGGGGGCTGGGTGGCCCGGGCACGGAAGGCGATCCGGTAAACCAGGGATTTGACGAATTTTTCGGGTACAACTGTCAGGGACTGGCCCACAACTATTACCCCGGTCACCTCTGGCACAACCGGGAGAAGATCATCCTCACAGAAAATGCAGGGAATGCCACGGGCATTTGGGCACCCGACCTCATCCATGAAAATGCCTTAAAATTCATGGAAGCAAACCGGGATAATCCCTTTTTTCTATTTTATCCGACGACCATTCCCCATGCGGAATTGGTTGCACCTGAGCGGTGGATGGAAAAATTCAGGGGAAAGCTGTTGCCGGAAAAGTCATTTAAAGGCACTGACGACGGGCCAAATTACAGGAAAGGGCCGTATGGTTCACAGCCTGAGGCACATGCCGCATTTGCCGCCATGGTGTCCCGGCTGGATGAACAGGTCGGGGAAATTTTACATAAGCTGAAAGAACTGGGTATCGAGGGCAACACCATTGTGATGTTCACCTCCGACAATGGTGCTCACCTTGAAGGCGGCGCCGATCCTGATTACTTCGACAGCAACGGCCCCTGGACCGGCTACAAACGCGACCTTACAGAAGGGGGTATTCATGTACCGTTTATCGTTTCCTGGCCGGGAAAAGTACAACACGGCACTACCGGGCATATTTCCGCATTCTGGGACATTCTTCCTACCTTCTGCGAAATTGCCGGCATTAAGAATCCGGGCAAAACAGACGGGATTTCTTTTTATCCCACCCTGGCAGGCTTACCCGGAAAACAGAAAGAACATACCTTCCTTTACTGGGAGTTTCATGAACGGGGCACTTCAAAAGCCATCAGAATGGGCAGCTGGAAAGGAATTAAGAAGGGATTGACGGTGCCTTTGGAATTGTATGATCTCTCCACCGACCCGGGAGAGAAAACAAACCTGGCGGTCAAAAATCCTTCAGTGGTGGTGAAAATTGAAAAACTGATGGTGAGCCAACGGACGGAATCTGCCCTTTGGCCGGCAAAATAATCCTCTTTTTCCAAACTATAACGCGATTTTTTCCGTTAGGTCAACATAATTGAATTTTGCCATGAAAAGAATTGTTGTATTGTTTGTCTTAACTGCTATTTTTCTTGCAGGTAAAAGTCAGCCGGTTATCGACCTTGGTGTTAAAGCCGGAGCTACAGTGTCAACCCTCCATTTAAGGGAAAGTATCCCTTATTTCGCTAAAAATGCCCTGCGCTATCACATTGGAGCTTTCTCCAGAATAGGCTGGGGGAGTCTTTTTGTACAGCCAGAGATCTATTTCAATTCCCGTGGTGGCTATCTGAAAAATGGAGAAAATGCGGTTACAACTGCAGTTGCGAATTTCGATTTTTCCGGGGTGGATGTTCCGATATTGTTTGGTGTCAGGCTGTTGAGGGAAGAAATCATTCACTTCAGACTGATGGGAGGCCCCATGCTGATGTTCATGACTTCGAATGATGTGGATCCCCGGCCAGCTTTTGAAGACATGTTTAAACGGAAATACTTTGAGGACCACCTGTTTGGCTGGCAGTTGGGAGCAGGGATTCTGGCATCACGGCCATGGCACTGCTGAAGCAGCAGCTCCCGCCGACCATCAACCTGGGTACGCCAGGCGAGGATTGCGTGCTGGACTACGTCGCGAACAAGGCCATTGCGGCATCCGTGGATGTTGCCTTGTCGAACTCGTTCGGCTTTGGCGGAATCAACGCATCGCTGGTGATGCGGCGCTGGACGGAAT
>DAIDJX010000155.1 GCA_027451165.1 Prolixibacteraceae bacterium
ATTTCGGATTTGAGATTTCGGATTTACTCAATTTCGGATTTCGGATGTACGATTTCGGATTTAAAGGCAGGAGAGTCCGCAGGTAAATCCGAAATCTCAAATCCGAAATCCGAAATTAAGTAAGTTGGTAATCCTGAATTTCTTTTAAGGTTAATTTTCCTTCGTAAATGGCTTTACCGGCAATAACGCCATGAACATTAATTTCTGAAAGCCGGTGGATGTCTTCGATGGAAGCAACTCCCCCGCTGGCGATGAGGTGCAGGTCAGGTAGTGCAGAAAGGATACCGGAATAGAGTGAAAGGGAAGGCCCGCTTAGCATACCATCCCTGCTGATGTCGGTGGAGATTACTTTTTTAATCCCCTGCTGCACATAAGACTGAATAAAGGGGATGATGTCCGATTCTGACTCCTCCTGCCAACCGCTGACCGCAATTTTCCCTTCCCTGGCATCAGCCCCGAGGATAATTTTTTCAGGGCCGTACTTTTTCAGCCAACCAAGAAATGTTTCCGGTTTTTTAACTGCAATGCTGCCACCAGTAACAATGGCCGCACCACATTCAAAGGCAATCCGGAGGTCCTCATCACTTTTCAGCCCGCCCCCAAAATCGATCACCAATCGGGTCTTCACGGCAATTCTCTCCAGAACTTCAAAATTCACAATGTGTTTTTCCCGCGCTCCATCCAGGTCGACCAGGTGAAGACGGCGAATCCCTGCATCCTCGAATACCCGGGCCACCTCCAGCGGATCGGCATTGTACACGGTCTGACGCGCGTAATCGCCCTGTGACAGACGAACACATTTGCCCCCCAGAATATCTATTGCCGGAATAATTGTTGTCTTATTCATGCCAAACAGATGAATTCCCAATAAAACCCATTCAAAATACCATTCACTTTTTGCTTCTCAATATTCTTCAGAAATTATCCTCGAGAATCATTTTCAATACAGCCATTGCCGACCATTCCCGGTTGGCTGCTTCCTGAATCACCACTGAATCGCTGCTGTCGATCACTTCATCTGTCACAATCATGTTTCTGCGAACAGGCAGGCAGTGCATAAATTTAGCCCGGTTGGTCAGCGCCATTTTACGGGCATCGACAGTCCAGTTCATATCTTTTGAAAGTATTTTACCATAGCTGGTGTAAGATGCCCAGTTCTTGGCATAGATAAAGTCTGCGCCTTCAAAAGCTCTGTCCTGGTTGTATTCCGGTTTCAGATCTCCCATAAACGAAGGCGCCAGTTCATAGCCTTCCGGATGGGTAACAACCAGTTCCATCCCTGCTTTCACCATCCACTCCACAAATGAATTGGGAACAGCCTGTGGTAATGCCCTGGGGTGTGGCGCCCAGGTAAGAACGACTTTCGGAAGTGCTTTTGTTTTCAGTTCTTCAATGGTCATCAGGTCGGCAAAACTTTGCAGGGGGTGGCGGGTGGCAGCTTCCATGCTGACAATCGGTACGCCGGCATAATCGATGAACTGATTTATAATTTTTTCGTTGTAATCGTCTTCCCTGCTTTCAAAGCGGGCGAAAGACCTCACCCCGATGATGTCGCAATAGGATCCGATAACAGGAATTGCTTCTCTCAGGTGTTCAGGCTTGTTTCCATCCATCACTACCCCCATTTCACTTTCCAGCTGCCATCCATCTTCGTTGACATTCAGCACCATGGTGTTCATGCCCAGGTTCATGGCGGCCTTTTGAGTGCTGAGCCTGGTGCGTAGGCTGGAATTGAAAAATATCAGCACCATAGTTTTGTTCTTTCCAAGATGGGTGTAGGCAAAGGGATTCTTTTTGACGTCAAAAGCCACCTCCAGCGCCTTTTTCAGGTCAGGGATGTCATTGACGGAAGTGAAGTGTCGCATACAATTCTGATTTAAGTTGGTAAATATAATTAAAAGTTGTCATTGGTCATTGGCCCTCCGGGCGTCATTTGCGCTACGCGCGTCATTGGTCATTAGTCATTGGTCATTGACGCCGAAGACCAATGTTGCGAAGCGAATGACGCCGCAGGCAAATGACAGCGCAGCGAATGACGCCGCAGGCAAATGACGCCGCAGGCAAATGACGCCGCAGGCCAATGACTTTTTAAAAATTCAGGAGCACCGGCATGTATTCTCTGCCCCGTTGGATGGCATCACCCGGATAGTAAACCTGGTGAAGGTATAACCCTGAAGGGGGCGCCGTATGCCTGGCCGGGAGACCGGAAAATTCGGAAACCAGTTTTGTTGCTTCCTTCTCCCTGATGTTTCCCCGGCCCACTTCCACCAGGATGCCGGTTAAACGCCTTACCATTTTCCAGAGGAAGTGAGAACCGGTGATATGGATGGCGGTAAGGTCCCCCGAATGGTGAAAATCAATGAAGTTAACTTCCACCAGGGTTGAGCCTTCTTCGGGTGTTTGATCGGTGAAAGACCGGAAATCATGTCTGCCTTCCCAACTTTTTGCCACTGCGTTCATCTTTCGCAGGTCCAACGAATCCCGGATCCACCAGCAATGCGCCTTTTCAAAGGCCGTCCGGCGGGAAGAAATCAGGTAAACATAACTCCGGGCGATGGCATCATATCGGGCATGAAAACGGACATCACACTTTTCCACATGCAGAACATGAATGTCGGAAGGCAGGAGATCATTGACGGAGTACATCAACTTTGTGGGTTGAATCTCGCTCTTTATCTCCAGATGGGCAACCTGGTGCAAAGCATGAACACCGCTGTCGGTACGCCCGGCTCCATAAAATTCGCATCTTTCCCCGGGGAAAAGCTTGTCAAATACTGTAAAAAACTCCCCCTGGATGGTCCGGCTTCCCTTTTGGGCCTGCCATCCGTAATACCTTGTTCCATCGTATTCCAGAACTATTTTGTAACGTGCCATTTCTTTGCTATTTTTCCTGCTGAATCAAAAATTTTGTAAATTTAGTCATTAAAGCATAACAGGATGAACAGTTTGTTTGATATCAGCGGGAAAGTAGCCATTGTCACTGGTGGCGCCGGAACTTTGGGCAGCAGTATTTCAGAATCACTTGCAACCCTGGGGGTAAAAGTTGCGGTTCTGGGCAGGGACCTGAACAATGTGAAGCAGGAGGCTGAGAAAATCGAAGCCATGGGAGGTCAGGCACTGGCCGTATCAGCTGATGTCATGGATATTGAACAACTCAACAATGCTGAAAAACAAATTACCGGCCACTGGGGAAGGATAGATATCCTGGTCAATACAGCAGGAGGCAACATCCCCGGCGCCACGATCGGTACCGACCAGTCCATATTCGACATGAACCTGGAAGATTACAGGAAGGTGGTTGACCTTAACCTGAACGGTACCGTTTTCCCCTGTCTGGTTTTTGGGAAAAGCATGGCAAATACCGGCAGCGGAAGCATTATCAATTTGTCATCCATGTCAACTTTTTCAGCCTTAACCCGCGTTCCGGGTTATTCCATGGCCAAATCGGGCATTGAAATTTTCACCAAATGGCTGGCGATGGAGCTGGCCCTGAAGTTCTCAGAAAAAATCAGGGTAAACTGCATCGCTCCGGGATTTTTTCTGGCCAAACAGAACAGGCATGTTCTGGTGAACGAGGATGGCAGTTATACCCAGCGCGCCCTGAGCGTCATCAACAAAACACCGATGAAACGCTTCGGTAAAATGGAGGAACTAAACGGTACCATTATTTACCTGTGTTCCGAAGCAGCCAGTTTTGTCACAGGAATCGTCATCCCCGTCGATGGCGGATTCAGCTCATACAGCGGAATCTGAACAAAGGGGTTTTGAAGTTCCTAAGTTCCTGAGTTCCGATCACCGATTACTGATCACTGATTACTGATTACTGATTACTGATTATCTGCTCTGTGGTTCCGGAGTTCTCATTGTAGATTGATTTTTTAGTCTTGTGTCTTTTAGTCTTGTGTCTTTTAGTCTTGTGTCTTTTAGTCTTGTGTCTTTTAGTCTGTTTTTATGTCATTTGAAAAAACCTGGCGATGGTTTGGCCCTTCTGATGCGGTTACCCTTCGGGATCTCCGCCAGATGGGAATACAGGGTGTGGTTACTGCCCTCCACCACATCCCCAACGGGGAAGAATGGCCGGCGGAGGAAATCCTCCGGACAAAAAAGGAGATCGAATCTTACGGACTTCGCTGGAGTGTGGTGGAAAGCCTGCCAGTTTCGGAAGGAATTAAAACCGGTGATCTGTCGCGCGACCAACTTGTTGAAAACTATCGGCTTTCGCTCCGGAATCTGGGCGCCTGCGGTATCGACACGGTGGTTTACAATTTTATGCCGGTTCTTGACTGGATCAGAACGGATCTGCACTTCACCACCCCTTCCGGAGGTGAATCCATGCTTTTCCATTACCCCACCTTTGCGGCTTTTGACCTCTTTATCCTGAAAAGAGAGGGAGCAGCGGCAGATTATTCACCGGAAATGATCAACAAAGCTGAAAAAGTATTCCGGGAAATGACCCCGGAAGCCCGTGAAACCCTGGCCAGGAACATCATTGTGGTTTCGCAGGGCTTTATCGACGGGGTAATCAAAGGCGGAGATTCTGACTATATCCCGTTGTTTCTCAATTACCTCCGGAAATACGATGCCATCGGCCCCAAAGAACTGCTCATGAACCTGGCTTATTTCCTGAATGCGGTGATCCCGGCAGCAGAGGAAGCCGGCGTCAGGCTGGCCATTCACCCCGACGATCCCCCCTACCCTGTCCTTGGACTCCCCAGGATTGTTGGGAATATTGAAGACATCACCGCCATCATGAACCTTCATCCCTCTCCGAACCATGGTTTCACCTTTTGTGCTGGATCACTTTCCGCCAGCAAAGGGAATGACCTTCCGGCCATGGCCAGGGCACTGGCCCCGCGGATCCGGTTCCTGCACCTGCGGAATACGCGGTGGCTGGACGAAGATACCTTCTACGAATCAGGACACCTGGATGGTGATACCGACATGGTTGCCCTGATGAAGGTGCTCCTCGGGGAACAGCACCGCAGGATCAGGGCCGGTGAACCCGGTTCACGGATGCCCCTCCGCCCCGACCACGGCGTCAGGATCCTGACTGACTTCCAACTCGCCACCAATCCCGGCTATCCACTGGTTGGCAGGTTGAAGGGGCTTGCTGAACTTTCGGGACTGGAATATGCCATTGAAAGAGAATTAACCGGTTGAGGCAGTCTATCGGTTACTGACGTAAGATAAATAACCAAAAAACACAATTCCTGTAACATTTCATCCTTCCGTTCGTCTTATTAGCGAAAACAATTGCTGCCGATAAGCCATGAAAATGAATTTCAGAATTTTTTTGATCCTGACCGTCCTCGTAGTTTCGGTCACCGGATGCCGTTTTAACCTTACGCTGGAGGGAAATGGTGACCTGGTCACCGAAGAGCGTTTGCTCTCCTATTTCAATGAAGTGAATTCCGGCGGAAATTTCCGGGTGAATGTCATCCCCGGAGAAACCAACAAAGTGGTGATCCACGCGGAGAGTAACCTCCTGCCCTACATTACCACCTCGGTATCCGGTAAGGAACTGGACATCGAAGTTAAAGGACTTCACATCCTCGACCCCTCCTTCCCGGTGGTCATTGATGTGGAAACCCCGTTGTTGAAAGCTGCCTGCCAGAGTGGCTCCGGGGAGTTGAATGCCGGAGAATTCCAGACAACAAATTTCAAAGTTACAGAATCCGGTTCCGGCAATGTGACCTGCAAAGTCGATTGTGAAACCATGGAAGTAAACCTGTCGGGTTCCGGACAGGTTGTTCTCGAGGGAAGCGCTGCAGAAGGAGATTTCACCATCAGCGGTTCAGGCAGTATCGCTGCCTATGATTTCCCGGTTGATGTTTGCAAAGCTTCGATTTCAGGATCCGGATGCATTTACATCCATTCCCTCGATATCCTGAATGCCTCTATTTCAGGAAGCGGATCTGTCTATTACCATGGAGATCCTCATGTCAGTTATTCGATTTCCGGTTCTGGAAGAGTAACAAAGGGTAGATGAAAAAAATCACCATCGTACTGCTTTTGCTGCTGACCATGTCGCTCAGTGGCCAGGAAAAAGGCAACTGGCTTGGAATCCGTGGTGGTTATACATCCGGACTGGAATTCCGGCACCACTTCAGCAACACAAACTCAGGACGCCTCCTGCTGGGCTACCGGCAAAGAGGCCTCCTGGTACACGGGTTATATGAAGTTCATATCAAAAACCTTATTCCTTCCAACGACCAGTTTTCCTTTATTTATGGGGCTGGTGCACATACCGGATTTCAATCCTGGAACAAGACTGAAAAACAGGGAACTTATTACCTGACCAAAACGGTTACCCGGATTGTGGCAGGTATCGACGGTCTGATCGCCGTGGAATATGACCTTGGCTTCGTGCCCCTGACAGCCGGTGTAGAGGTAAAACCCTTCCTCGAAATCGGAGGCAATCCCAGCTTCCAGGTCATCCCCTGGGATTTTGCCTTCACCCTGAAATTGCCGTTGTAACCGGCTACCGGCGGCTGGCTACAGGCTCCGCATATCTGTCATGAATTCCTGGTTAATACCAGAAAAACCGATTACCGATCACCGATCACCTAATTTCTGGGCAAAACCACAAAGGGTGCGTTGTTCAGGTATTCAAGGCTCATTCTGCAGCTCTCAAACGGCTCAAAATTATACCTTTCCACTTCCACAACCCCGTATTTCATTCCTGATTCACTGGCATGAGGCCAGATGGCAGCAAAATCGACCTTGCCATTCTCTTTGATTTCCGTTTCATCCTTGATGTGCCAGATGGTGAAACGGCCGGGATAGTTTTTGAAATAGTCGACCGGATTTTTCCCACCAATCACACACCAGTACAAGTCAAGCTGAAACATGACTTTCGCCGGGTCGGTATTCTGAAGCATAAAATCATAAACAGTGATGCTGTCGAGAACGGTTGAGAATTCCTTATCATGGTTGTGGTAGCCAAAGAGAATTCCTTTTTCCTTGCACTTCTCACCTACTGCGTTGAAATAATCACAATACTTCTTCAGACCTTCAATGCTTTGATAACCAACACTTCCCATGAAGGGCTGAACAATCCACTTGACACCGGCAGCGGCATGGGCTTCCACGCACTGATCCCACCAGGCCATGGTTTCTGCATAATTCGCCGAATCAGGAAGATCCCTTCCGGTATGTGCACCCAGGAACTTCAACCCATTCTTCTCACATAAGTTCCTGAACTCCACCGGATCCAGCCCGTACATTTTCCCGTCCCGGTAACCGGCCGTTTCTACAAATGTATAGCCCATTTTGCCCACCTTTTCAAGGGTTCCGGGCACATCCTGAAAGATGGAATCGCGAAGCGAATACAACTGCAGGCCGATCTCCTTCCGGGGAGTGCTCTTTTCACAGGATACAAAAGTAGTCAGCAGGAATAATCCTAATCCTGCCCATAAAATGCCTTTAAGGAAATTTTCTTTTTTCATTATTGTTTTGATTTGAATTTGATTCAGTTGTAAATCAGTACCAAAAATAAAAATTACATCATTTGATCTGACAAATAAACTTCTTTTTTTTGAGGATTGAAGCCTGTTCTCCAGCCTGACCTGCCAAATTTTGTACTTTTGTTCCCTTTATCAGGGATAATGAAACCAGCTCAAGAGTTGAAACCTGTCATAGCTGCCTTAGGCTCCATGTTGTTCTGGAGCTTTTCTTTCGTTTGGGTGAAAATTGCCTATCAGGCCTATCAGCC
>DAIDJX010000156.1 GCA_027451165.1 Prolixibacteraceae bacterium
CAATTTCGGGAACATTTTCTACAAAATCATTATTGTTCATCTCTGATGGTGATTAGTTTCCTTACAATTTATCCGGCGAAGGTACAAAAAATTTACAATTTTTCAGCAACTGCTGCTGAAAAACAGGTAAATCAAACCGGATGTCAAAGTGCAAGCCGGCTCAGCGCGGGGTAATTTGCTCTGATTCCAGCCTGAATCCTGTCGGCGACTGGAATGCCTTAAGTCCGAATTCCGGCAGGATGGAGAAAATATGTTCAAAAATTCCGGCCTGAATATTTTCAAAATCAGCCCATCCCTTATTTTTGCTGAAGGCAACGATTTCCAGCGGTAACCCTTTATCTCCGGATTGTAGTTGCCGGACAATCAGGTCCATGTCCTGGTTAATGCCCGGGTGTTGGCGCAGCCAGGATTCCAGGTAGATTCTGAAAAGCCCGATGTTGGTTGGTACCGGCATATGCCCTTTCTTTTCCTGTGTCTCTAAGAATGCCGTCAGCTCCTCTTGCAGGGAGCGAACCTTCTCTGCGATCAGGTCAATTTTTGCCAGGTGTTCCATCATGTCAGGGGTACAACTCCTGATGGAATAAATGTCAATGAAAATTGAACGTTTGATCCTCCGGCCATCCGATTCCTGCATACCGATCCAGTTGGTAAATGATTCAGACACCAGAGACCAGGTGGGGACCGTGGTGATGGTAAGATCCCAGTTTTGAATCTTAACCGTATTCAGGGTAATATCGATGACTGTGCCATCGGCATGGCGGCCAGGCATTTCAACCCAGTCGCCAATCTTGACCATTTTGTTGGCAGACAGATGAATGGATGCTACAAATGCAAGTATGGTGTCCTTGAAGACGAGCATTAAAACGGCCGCCATTGCTCCCAACCCTGCCAGCAATACGGTGGGATCCTTACCCAGAAGTACCGATATCACCAATATGGAAGACATAAAGATGATCAGAATCTTTGCCAGTTGCATATAACCTTTAATCGACCGGTTTGGCGCATAAGGGGTAGTCTGATAAATCACATTCCCAGCATTCAGCAAGGCAATCAGGATGTAAACGATGGTGAAGATAAAATATATCCTCGCAAATTTAAGCAAGACTGGTCCCAGTTGAAAGTAAAAATCTGCCTTCAACGTGGAAAGCACCTCTGCCGGAAATTCATTGAGCGGTTTGTCGAGCGTGGGGGCCGCAAAAAAACAACTGCTGTAAATAAAAAAAAGGGGAATCAGGTGTGCAAGTCCATTGAACACTTTTTCCCGGACAAGGATATCGTCCCATTCTGTTGCGGTTTTTCTGACTAACCTTGTGACAATCTTAAGAATGATCTTTTTGGCTGCGAAATGCAACAAGCGGGAAATGATCAGGATGATCAGGATTACGGCAAAGGCAGAAATGGGTTTTGCATAAGATTCCAGAAATGGTAAGTTCCGGAGGATTTCCAGGAAATATTTGTATAATTCGTGCATCATGTTGTCGCTGTTTACTCTAATTTTACCTGCAAAAATACAAAAATGAAATGTCAGTTGTGGCTGCCTGTGTTTGCAGTGATACTTTGTCTTCAGATTCCGCTCTTTGCCGGAGAAAAATACAATGACCATTTTACGGGTGACAGGCTTCGTTTTGATTTTCTGTTCACTGGTAACAAGGAGGAAATCCACGTTTTTCCTGTTCAGCTAAAGATGGAACCATACTGGTCAGGTCCTGAAGAGATAAAGGCTGATCCTTCCGGGTGTGGAAATTTCCGTTACCAGGTATGGGAGGATAGTTCCGGAGAATTGCTTTTCAGCAGGGGCTTTTCCTCTCTTTTTCAGGAATGGCAGACTACCGCTGAAGCGGCAAAGATGGAGAGGGCTTTCTATCAGGCCTTGTTTTTCCCGTTTCCCAAAAATGAAGTAACGCTTAAACTGGAATTCAGGGATAAAAAGGGGATTTTCCAACCCCTTTATGAAACGAAGATTGATCCCAAAAACTATTTTATTCTGAAGGAAACACCCATGGAGGCAGAATCTCTGTCGATCGAAAAAAACGGTCAAGCGGAGAAAAATGTTGACCTGGTCTTTATCGCTGACGGATATACCCCGGAGGAGAAAGCGAAATATTATGACGATGTAAAAAGGCTGACAGAAGAATTTTTTAAAGTAGAACCTTACAGCCAGAACCGGAAACGGTTCAATGTGACCGCTGTTTTCACTCCCTCAGAAGAATCAGGGGTAGATATTCCCGGAGAGCATCTTTACAAAAACACGGCATTGAATTCAACATATTACACCTTTAATGTTGCCCGGTACCTGACTACCAGCGATATGCTTTCTGTGTACGATGCGGTTTCCGGCGTGCCATGGGACTTCCTGGTGGTACTGGTCAATACGGAACGGTATGGAGGTGGGGGAGTTTTTAACCAGTTCACAGTGTGTTCCTCCGGAAATGAACTGAGTCCCAAGGTGCTGGTACATGAATTGGGGCATTCCTTCGCCGGTTTGGCAGATGAATATTACAGTTCTGAAGTAGCCTATGAAGAGTTTTATCCTTTGGGTACTGAACCCTGGGAACCCAACATTACTACCCTGGTAAGTTTTGACACAAAATGGAAAGACTTGCTTACCGCGGGTGTGCCAATACCAACGCCAAGAACTCCGGAATACAGCAAGGTAACCGGAGTTTTTGAAGGAGGTGGGTATATGGCAAAGGGAATATTCAGCCCGGCACAGGATTGCCGGATGAAAAGCAACGTTACCAACAAGTTTTGTGCGGTCTGTTCTGCTGCTATTCAGAACGCCATTGACTGGTATTCAAAATAACAGGTCTTCCGGGCTGAAGGAAATTATTGTCCCTGAGGGATTACCAAACGTAGCGGATTCCGAGGGCGGCACCCCAACCCATGCCCGGGTTGTCACCCAGAAAATCCCACATGGGACGGGCATCCAGACTGAGCAGAATCGGAACACCCGACTTGCTGAAATCATATTCAAGACCGATCTGGCCCCCAACGGCAATATTTAAATAGCCGGGGTCATCGTTGTAGGAGTAGATTCCCACACTGGCACCGGGGCCGATATACCAGTTCAGCCCGGATGTGATGTTCCAGTTCCATTGGTAGATACCTGCCACATAGAATCTGTGGTGATTTTTAGAGGAACCTGCACCGAGGTCAAGTTCAAATCTGTTGGCTTGTCCGATACCCTGCTGATAGGATAGTTCACCACCGTTGTAGGAGCCTCCGCCGAGCCTGAGACCAAACGCATGTGGATTAACCTGGCCTTGCCCGGATAGAACCATAGTCCCTGTAAAAAGCAATAAGAAAATTAATTTTTTCATGGTTTAATATTTATTGTTAATTCATTTTCAGGATGTGCTTGATTAAAGCGCAAAACCAACTATTTCAAATTGTTGAATCCCTGCCTAACGGCTTCCCCATACATAACGTATGGATAGCCCAAATTCATCAATCCAGAATTTCGGGGTATTGAGCGGGTTAAAGGCTGGTTTATAGTCCAGACTGATGTTAAATGGGATGTTGCTGAAATTATACTCAATGCCTGCAATTCCGACTACCCCAATTAAATTATGGTTCATGCTGCTCTTCTCAGGGTAATTTGAATTACTGCTCCAAAATCCGTAATGTGCTCCTGCGCCATAGTAGGCATAAAAGCCATTCCAGCCAAAGGGATTGGCATGCAGTTCATATAACCCCGCAAAATAAAACCCTCCCCAGCGGGAAGCCAGAAGAACTTCAGCAGCCTGGTCGGAACGGAAGAAATATTTAGCGGTCAGCCCATTGGAAAATGGTGTGCGAACTCCAATTCCAACCTGATAGTCCTGGGCAAAAACAGCCGACGTAATCAGCAGACAGGAAGTTAAAGTGATAAATAGTTTCCTCATTTTCAAATACTTAAAATTAATTTCCCGTTTTTATGAATTATCCCTGTACCTGAGTAACAGGTCCTGGTAGGCGTCGATTCTCCGGTCGCGGAAGAAAGGCCACCATTTCCGGACCTTGGCAGTCTGGGCCAGGTCAATTTCAACCACAGCAGTTTCTTCTTTTTCAGCAGATGCCAGGAACAGCAGTTCTCCCTGCTGGCCGCTGACAAAGCTGTTTCCCCAAAACTCAATACCGTTGGTTATACCTGAAGGATCAGGTTCCAGACCTGTGCGATTGACAGCAATCACAGGAATACCGTTGGCAATGGAATGGCTGCGCTGGATGGTCATCCAGGCATTGAGCTGCCTGTTTTTTTCCTCCGGGGAATCACTGCTTTCCCAACCGATGGCGGTCGGATAAATAAGCACTTCGGCACCGGCCATCGCCATAAGCCGGGCAGCTTCCGGGAACCACTGATCCCAGCAAACAAGCACGCCCAGTTTTCCCAGGGAGGTTTCTACCGGCATAAAACCCAAATCTCCGGGGGTAAAATAAAATTTTTCATAATAGGCAGGATCGTCAGGAATATGCATTTTCCGGTACTTCCCGGCGATTGATCCGTCGCTGTCGAACACCACTGCAGTATTGTGATAAAGTCCGGGTGCTCTTTTCTCAAAAAGAGAAGCGACCAGGACAACATGGTGCTCTTTTGCCAGCTGTCCGTAAAATCGGGTAGCCTCTCCCGGAATGGGTTCAGCCAGGCCGAATTGAACCACATCTTCCGTCTGGCAAAAATAGAGGGAGTCGTGTAACTCCTGCAACACCACCAATTCAGCTCCCTTTTGAGCACATTCTGCAATTTTAGCTGCCAGCCGGTTTCTGTTCTCCGGCTGACTTCCGGAGTTAGCCTGCTGAACAAGTCCTGCGGTTATTTTCTCCCTGCTCATGGTAAAAATCCTTTTGGAATTTGCATGGTTATACAATGCAAAGATCCGTATTGTTTGATTAACGAGGTACAATCAATCGCCACAATTTCCCTGTCCGGGAAAGGCTCTGCATAACCTGCACTGCAACCTTGTCTTCAGGCACCTGATATACTGGCATCAGGACAGCCTGGTTGATGATCAGGAAATTGGCGTAAGTTGCGGGCAGCCTTCTGCCATCAACGTCGTATCGCGGCGAAACCATCGGAAGTGGTACCAACCGGTAAGGTTCTCCGTTAATCGTCCGGAAGCCCTGCAATTGTTGTTCCATTTTTTTTAGCGACAGATAATGAGGGTCATGGAGGTCGCTGCAACTGACGTAACAAATGGTATTCCGGTTACAGAAGCGCGCCAGGGTATCGATATGACTATCAGTATCATCGCCTTCCAGGTGGCCGTGGTCCAGCCATAATATCCTTTTAGCGCCAAGGTATTCCTTCAGTACGAATTCAGCTTGTTCTGTGGAAATTTCTCCGTTCCTGTTGCTGTTCAGTAAACAGGGAGCGGTGGTCAGTAGAGTTCCTTCCCCGTCGGTCTCTATACTTCCTCCTTCCAAAACCCAGTCGTGCTGAAAATAAAGTGAACCTGGCCGGAATGCCCCGGTTTGAAAAAGTTTCCGGGTGATCCCGTTGTCGTTGGCGGCATAAAATTTACCCCCCCAGCCGTTGAAAGTGAAATCATGTATGGCCGGTATCTGATTGATCAGGGTTGTGATGGGACCATGATCGCGCGACCAGGTATCATCGGAAGCCATCTCGAAAAGATGTATCTTTTCCAGTTCACCGGGCTGAAACAAGCGGATGATGGCTTCTTTTTTCCGGCAAACCAACAGCAGCTTTTCCCTTTTTATGATTTCCCGGGCTATCCGGAGGTAGGTCTGTTCCACTTCAGGTAAAATGGATGCCCAGTCAGTGCCGTCATGGGGCCAGGTGAGCATTACACCATCCTGTTCATGCCACTCCGGGGGAAAGTTTACCTTTTTTACTGCTGAAGTTTCCATTTCACTATCCATGTTTTCCGGCAAGATTATCATTGTCCGAATACAAAGGAAATAATATTCGCTCCCATTTGCAAAGCTTTTTGGCGCAGAGGCTCCGGATCGTTGTGTACTTCCACATCTTCCCAGCCATCGCTCAGGTCACATTCATAGGTATAGAGGCAGACCAGCCTGGTACCGGCGAAAATTCCAAATGCCTGGGGCGCTTTGTTGTCGTGTTCGTGAACCTTGGGCAAACCCTCCGGGAAACTGAATTTTTGCCTGAAAACAGGATGGTCAAAAGGTAATTCCATAAATTCCTTTTCCGGAAAGACTTTTTTCATTTCCCTCCTGACAAAGAGATCAAATCCATAGTCGTCATCAATGTGAAGAAACCCTCCCGCTTCCAGATAATCCCTCAGGTTCCGGGCATCGGTATCGCTGAAAAGGATATTTCCATGCCCGGTCATGTGGATAAAGGGATAATTAAAAATCTCCTGGCTGCCAACATCGACAGTGGCATGTTCCGGGTTTATTGTTGTTCCGATGTTGCGGTTGCAAAAACTGATCAGATTGGGAAGTGCAGTCGGATCACAATACCAGTCTCCGCCTCCTCCGTATTTCATCAGCCCGATCCTCACCGAGCTGTTTTGTGAAAACGCGGCCACCTGGGCTATGCAGAACAGGATTAAAAACAGAAGTTTTCTCATTTTGCAAAGATAGAATCAGAAGTGGTTTGAGCTTCATTTTTTACGGCTGCTATGAAACACGCCGAAAGTGCGGCAGTTTCAGTCCTTAACCGGCTGCTCCCCAGGGAAATTTCCTGAAACCCGTTTTGAAGGGCGAGCGAAATCTCTTCCGGGGAAAAATCACCTTCCGGGCCAATCAGAACCACGACTTCTTCTCCCTGGGTTATGCAGTTGAAGAGGTGAGGTTTTTCTCCGGAACGGCAATGGGCAATAAATTTTTCCCCTGGCAAGGGTTGGGAAACGAATTTTTCAAAAGCTACCAGATCACCGATAACCGGCAGATAAGCCTTTAACGATTGTTTCATCGCGGAAACTGCCACTTTTTGCAGCCGGGCGGTTTGGAATTGCCTGCGTTCACTGTGCCGGCACAGCAAAGGGGTAAATTCATCCAGTCCTGTCTCTGTTGCTTTTTCTACCAGCCATTCCATCCTGTCACTGTTTTTGGTGGGGGCTACAGCCAGGTGAAAACGGTAGTTGCGTTTTTCAAAATGGGAAGTTACGCTTGTAATCCTGACTACACATTTTTTCGGGTGTGGAGTCAGAATAGCAGCCTCGGCCAGTGTTCCCTTTCCATCAACGAGCCAAATTGGATCGTCTTCCCTTAACCGGAGTACCCTGATCACATGTCCTGATTCTTCTTCTCCCAGCGTCACTTCTTTGGCACTGAGTTCGGACAAATAAAACAGCTGCGTAATCCCTCCGCTCATTCAGGTAACTCTTTGGGATTCAACAGGTGTGACAGCTCTCCTGTCCTCATGGAAATCTGGTCCCAGCGTTCGACAGGAAAATCAAGGACGACTGCTGAACAAGTTGCCATATCTCCTGAAAAATCCCTGCTGAAACTTCGGGCATAAGAACTCATAGCAGGGTTGTGTCCGAAGATAAACAGACTTCCATAGTTTTCTTTCATCCGGTGCACAATTTCCAGCAATTCACCAGAGGAAAGACCCTCATAAAACAGGCGGTTTTTGATTATTGATTTTTCAGGATATTCAAATTCTGTTGCAAAAAACATGGCCGTTTGAATGGCCCGCATGGCCGGGCTGGTAATCATCAGATCAGGGATTATGCCCAGTCTTAACAGAGCCCTGCTTACTTTACGGGCATCCTTTTCCCCTCTATCTGTAAGAG
>DAIDJX010000157.1 GCA_027451165.1 Prolixibacteraceae bacterium
AAGAAAGGTGTAGTTATCAACACATGGACTCCCAATGTTACAAATGTCAGTATATCCGGAAGCGTTACCGGGAGTGATGGTGATTATTTCTACATCAGGGTATACCAGAGTGGTAACCTGACTGCTGTTTCTGCTCCCATCTGGATTGTCGGGGGAACCGCGAATGTTTCACCCACCATCAACCTGACCGCACCTGCGAACAACGCCACTTACGAACAGCCTGCAACCATCAGCATTACCGCGAATGCTTCCGATACTGACGGAACTGTTGCCAAGGTTGAGTTCTTCCAGGGTACGACTTTACTTGGAGAAGATACAACGGCTCCTTATTCTTATACATGGAGCGGTGTGATGGCAGGGACGTATTCCATTTCAGCCAAAGCAACCGATAATCTCGGAGCCGTAACTGCTTCGACAGCCGTTTCTGTTTCGGTGTATGATCCGGCAGCCCCGGTAACTGTTTCTTCTGTAATTGCCAACGGAACAGATGATGCTGAAGAAAGCGATGCAGGAGTGATCTATCTGGCCAGCACCGATATAGAATTGGTGTATGATTCTTATAATACGGCCGGAAATCAGGTAGTAGGTTTAAGGTTTACGAATCTGAATATTCCTAAAAATGCGGGAATAAGCAGCGCTTATATTCAGTTTACCTGTGATGAAGTATCTACGGGAACCTGCAATCTGACCATAAAGGGAGAAGCTGCTGATAATCCGGTTACCTTTGCAGCGACTACCGGGAACATCAGTTCAAGGGCAAATACATCAGCTTCCGTAAACTGGATCCCTGCGTCCTGGCCAACCATCGATGTAGCCGGCGTGGATCAACGGACTCCTGACCTAACTTCCATCATTCAGGAAATTGTAAACCGGAGTGGTTATACCTCATCCAGCGCAATAAGTATCATCATCACAGGAACCGGCAGCAGGATCGCAGAAGCCTATGAAGGGGTTCCTGCGTCCGCTGCTAAACTTTATGTAACGTTTACTTTGGTACAGCAGGTTACCCCAACCTTTACTCAGATTGGTCCGCTTTGCCAGAATTCCACTCCTCCAGGTTTACCGCTGACGTCAAATAACGGTATTACCGGGACATGGAGTCCATCAACCATCTCCACTTCAACAGCAGGATCAACCCTTTATACCTTTACACCGACTGCTGGTCAGAATGCCACCACTGCCACCATGACCATTGTGGTCAATCCGAACGTCACGCCAACGTTCAGTGCCGTAGGACCATTTTGCTACGGAGCCACGATCCCGGCACTGCCGACCACCTCAACCAACGGGATCACCGGCAGCTGGAGCCCGGCCATCAATAATACAAACACTACCCTGTATACGTTTACGCCGTCTGCAGGTCAGTGTGCGACCACAACGACATTGACCATTGTGGTTACACCCAATGTAACTCCGGCATTTAACACCGTTGGGCCTTATTGCGCAGGCACCAGTATTCCGGCTTTACCCACCACATCAAACAATGGTATTACAGGTACATGGAGCCCGGCTATCAACAACACGACAACTACGCTTTATACCTTTACGCCGACTGCCGGACAATGTGCGACCACAGCAACAATGACCATTGTAATTACACCGAATATCACCCCGGCTTTCGATGCTGTTGGTTCCTATTGCGCCGGCGCATCAATTCCTGCTTTGCCAACCACTTCGCTGAATGGCTTTTCCGGCAGCTGGAGCCCGGCTATCAATAACCTGGAGACCACAACCTATACTTTCACTCCTGATGCTGGTCAGTGTGCAACCATTGCCATACTCTCCATAACCATCAATCAACCGGTTGTACCCCAATTTGCTCCGATTGGTCCGCTTTGCCAGAACTCCACTCCGCCCAGCTTGCCATTGGTTTCCACCAACGGAATTTCAGGAACATGGAATCCTTCTGTCATTTCCACCGAAAATATGGGCACAAATTCCTATATTTTCACACCGGATGCCGGTCAGTGTGCACAATCCGCAACATTGGACATTACGGTTTCTGATCCTGTTCCACCATTGTTCAATGCTGTAGGTCCATATTGTGCCGGCGCTGTCATACCTGCACTTCCGTTGGTTTCTGAAAACGGTATAAGCGGTACCTGGTCTCCGGAACTGAACAATGCCGAGACCACAGAATATACATTTACGCCGAATGCCGGACAATGTGCTACGACCACTACCCTGACCGTCGTCATTGTCCCCAATGTTATACCGTCCTTCACACAGGAAGGACCCTACTGTACTGGTTCTTCGATTCCCGCTTTACCAACGACTTCGCTTAATGGCATTTCCGGTACCTGGAGCCCGGCGATCAACAATGGGGCGACCACTACCTATACCTTTACGCCTTCTGCCGGACTGTGTGCCACCACCACCACGATGACTGTCGTCATTGTACCCAATGTTATACCGTCCTTCACTCAGGAAGGACCCTACTGTACTGGTTCTTCGATTCCCGCATTGCCAACGACTTCGCTTAATGGCATTACAGGAACCTGGAGTCCGGCGATAAATAACATGGTTACCACAACTTATACTTTTACGCCGGATGCCGGGCAATGTGCCACAACGGCCAGTATGACCATTGTAATCAACCAAAAAGTCACCCCGACATTCAGCCAGATCGGTCCTTTTGTACAAGGCTCTGCACCGACCGCTTTGCCGGGAACTTCTTTGAATGGAATTCCGGGAACATGGGTGCCTGCGGTTATTTCTACCACCGAAACGGGAACCTTCCCCTATGTGTTTACTCCGGATGCAGGCCAATGTGCTGTTCCTGTTACCGTGAACATTACCATTACGCCGTCCAATACCCCGCCGGTTGTTGCCATTACTGCCCCGGCAAACGGTAAAGTCTATACCAATCCGGCAAGCGTTACCATTACCGCCACTGCAACCGATGGAGACGGAACAGTAACCAAGGTTGAATTCTACCAGGGGGCCACTTTGATTGGAACCGATACATCCAGTCCGTACTCCGTGACCTGGAATGTAACAACCAACGGGAGTTATTCCCTGACGGCCCAGGCCACTGACGATGATGGTGCGGTCACCACCTCTGCTGCAGTCGGTATCAGCGTGATTGCACCGACCATTATCACATTGAGCAAAAGGATTGCCTATGGTATTGACGATGTGGAAGAATACAACAACGGGACCATGAATACCACCAGTGATGATATTGAACTGGTATATGACAACAGTACAACGGGTAATCAGAAGGTGGGACTGCGCTTCAGGGCGCTGACCATTCCACAGGGTGCCGTCATTACCAATGCCTATATTCAGTTCCGGGTCGATGAGGTCACAACGGCCGCTGCCAGCCTGACCATCTGGGGGCAGAATGTGGACAATGCCGCACTTTTCACCACATCAAGAAAGAATGTTTCCAACCGAGTTAAAACGTCGGCATCTGTGGCCTGGGTTCCGGCAACCTGGCCCACTGTGGGAGCTGCCGGAACGGCACAGCAAACCCCGGAGCTTAAAACGATCGTTCAGGAAATTGTGAACCGCACAGGCTGGGCATCGGGGAACAGCATGGTGTTCATCGTAAACGGAACCGGAAAACGGACCGCGGAGTCTTATGAAGGATTGGCTTCAGGGGCGGCACAATTGAATGTGCAATACTATGTTCCGCTGAAAACCGGAGTTGTGCCTTCAATGATTCAGGTCAATCAATCTGATTTCGCAGCGCAGAAAGGTATCCTTTCCTGTTACCCCAATCCATTCAGAAATGAAATTAACATTGAATTCCAACCATCAGAAAATGAAGTGATTGGAAGGATTGAGGTCTTTAATAGTGCAGGAAACCTTGTCAGAACGGTAATCAGCCCGGCACAGCATACAGTGTTAAAACTGGCTGATGTACAACCGGGAATCTACCTGATCAGGCTGGTCACCGACAGGCACAGCTATTCAAAGACAGTGGTAAGGAATTAAATAATATGGGGGCTATCCTTTGGATAGCCCCTTTTCTGATTTTGGGACTAAATTAAAATGAGACGATTACAGAAAAAATTTACTCTAATTTCTTATGTCTACTATCCATTTACGCTGCTTCTTATTCAGGATTGACCTGGGTTTGAGTTGTTTGTTTGTCATTTTGCTGGCTTGTTTTCAGGCGGGCTACAGTCAGACCACACGCTTTGCTGTGATCGGAGATTTCGGCGGAGGTTCCGCCAACGAGACTTCGGTAGCCAACCAGGTCAAATCGTGGAGCCCTTCTTTTGTTGTGACGGCCGGAGACAACCGTTATGGCAGCATTAATTTTGACCTTGCCGTTGGGCGGGATTATTGTCCTTTTATCAAAGGGGCGACTTCTGGTACCAATTGCGGGGGAAATGCAGCTTCAGTAAATGCTTTTTTCCCGGTTCCCGGGAACCATGATTATACCGACGGCGGTGGCCTGACGGAATACCTCAGCTATTTTACCCTGCCCGGTACTGGAGTATCTACCTCAGGTACCTCTGGAAATGAACGTTATTATGATGTCATACAAGGTCCTGTCCATTTGTTTTTCCTCGATAGCCAGGGCGCCATTACCACCAGCTCTGATATGACGGCCCAGAAAAACTGGCTGCAGGCTCAACTGGCTGTTTCAACAGCGGTCTGGAAAATAGTCATTGACCATCATGCGCCCTATTCCTCCTGTTCCTCCCATGGATCCGTGGCAGCCATGCAATGGCCTTATCAGTCCTGGGGTGCAGATGCCATGTTCAGCGGACATGACCACACTTACGAACGGGTGGTATTAGATGAATTTCCTTATTTTGTAACAGGTAACAGCGGATATACCCTCTATAATTTTGGAACTCCTGTCACCGGAAGCCAGGTGCGGTATAATACCACTTATGGGGCAATCAGGGTGGATGCAGACCGTCACTCGATGGTGTTTACTGCAATAAATATGAACGGCGTAACTGTAGATACCTACACACTGAATAAGAACTCTTCCCCTGCATTTACCTCCAATCCGCTGGTAAAAACGGGTGGGCAAGCTGGTACAGCCTACAGCGGAACCATTGCCGGTGATGCTGCGGATGCAGACAGCGACCCCCTGACGTTTTCGAAAGTCTCCGGTCCTGCCTGGCTGGCTGTGGCTTCCGGTGGGGCGCTCTCCGGAACTCCGGGGGGTGGTGATGCCGGTCTGAACAGTTTCACGGTGCAGGTTACCGACGGATACGGGGGTACTGCCACCACAGTGATGACCATCACGGTGGGGACTGTAGTGCCGGTGTTTTCCCAGATCGGACCGCTGTGTCAATACAGTACTGCACCGGAATTGCCCCTGTTCTCCAACAATACTGTTCCCGTTAAGGGGTACTGGAATCCTCCCCTGATCTCCACTTACTCTACGGGTTCCTCAGTATTTACCTTTACGCCCTATCCCGGGCAAAGTGCAGAGGAAACCACCATGACGATAACCATTAATCAGGCGCCGGTGCCTTTGTTTACACCCGTTGGTCCTTTTGTAGCCAGTACGGCCATCGATCCTTTGCCGCTCACCTCAACCAATAATATTTCCGGAGTTTGGAACCCGGCCATCACCAACATGAGTACCGCCACCTATACTTTTACGCCCAATGGGGGCCAATGCGGAACAAAAGCCTGGCAGACAATAACGATCCAAAACTAAAAAACATAGATCTTAAAACTAAGAATATATTATGAAAATAAAATATAGATTTGTAATTGAATCGCATGCTATTTTAGTTGATCCTTAATAATTATTAACAATTTGACTGTTAATAACTTACGTTCTTTAAAATGTTGTTTTATCCAGCGATTTTGATTAAATTCGGTCAAAATCCTGGAAATCATGTTGAAAAAACTACCACGGCAACCGCAGCTTCAGATGTTCAAAACCATCCTTGTCAACTTCATCAATCCGCAACATGAACTTTGCTTATTGGCAAAGAAGATTGACTGGGAATCTCTGGAAAAGGAATTTGCACCGTTGTACGGTGAAGTTGGCAGACCGTCAATTCCTATTCGGACCATCGTTGGACTTTTACTTGTCAAGCAGATTTACAACCTTGGTGATGAGACGGTTATGGATCGGTATATAGACAGTCCCTATGTCCAGCATTTTTGTGGTGTGATTTATTTTCAATATGATTATCCATTCGATCCCAGCGACTTTGTCCATTTTCGTAAACGTATCGGAGAAGAAGGGATGAAAAGAATCTTCCAGGAGAGCTTGAACCTGTTCGGGAAGGAATTTATCCGGAAAGAGGTCAAAGAAGTTCGTTTAGACACCACTGTCCAGGAGAAAAACATCACCTTCCCGACTGACCGGAAACTTACTGAAAAGGTCATTGAACACTGTAAAAGGATAGCAAAGAAGGAAGATATCAAACTGACCAGGACATATGGACGGGAAATTAAGAAGCTGAAGCATCAGTTGCGATTTGTTCGCAAAGCGAAGAATGTCAGCAAGATTCGTAAGTCTCAGAAACGATTGCACAAGATTGCTTTCAAAATCTACCTGGACCTGGTAAAACAGATGAATCCAATTCCGATGAAGTATAAAAAGGAGTTTGAAGTACTTTACCGGGTATTGACACAGAAGAAGGATGATTCGAACAAGGTCTACAGTGTCCATGAACCGGAAGTTCTTTGTATCTCAAAGGGGAAGGAGCATAAGAAGTATGAATTTGGGAACAAGAGTTCATTTGCATACACCCGTAAATCCGGGATAATAGTTGGTGCTATGGCTGTCGATGGCAACATGTACGATGGACACACATTGGAACCGCAACTGGACCAGGTGAAAGAATTGACCGGTGGCAAGATCAAAAAAGCAATAGTGGACAGAGGATATAGAGTCAAAGGAGGGATTCGTGGAGTTGAGATTGTCATGCCAAAGAACCTGAAGAAAGAGAGCTATTACCTGAAGAGGAAACGAGAGGAGCGATGTCGGTCCCGTGCAGGAATAGAAGGACTGATATCGCACCTGAAACATGATCACCGAATGATAAGAAACTACCTCAGCGGAACAGCCGGGGATAAAATCAATACCCTGCTGGCAGCTGCAGCGTACAATATGAAGAAATGGATGAGATTAAGACGGGAAGAATTATTGAAATTTATTTTGCGTTGGATTTTTCAGTGCCAGTTTTGGCCTCTGGGAAATATCCGACTCAGCTTGAGATAAAAAATAAGTGAGTTTATAAGGATCAACTAATTAACCAACCGGACTTTTAACTGCGGCGTAGCCGCTATATCTTTGTAGAATCCGGAACAATACAGGAAGAAAAGCAGCGGAGCTGCGAAATAAAATAACATCACCTTGCCAAACACCTATACCCATACGAACGTCCAGATTGAATTTGCTGAGATTTCGCCGCTACGCGGCTTCGTGTCTGAGGGGTGAATCCGTTTCTACAAAGATTTAGCCGCGAAGCGGCCGGGATCAGCATACCGGGAATATTTATAATGTTGAATTTCAGCCAGTTATGAAGACATCCACTACCAATTTTTACTTGCTAAACTTAAATTATTTATTCATCCAGTTCTATACTTTCCTTTGTGACTTGATCGATGAAACTATCTCCGTTTTTGTAGTAACTGGTAGGATAGGGGTGAGTTTCAATGATCGGATATTTAATGTTAATCTTTGAATACAATTTCAGATTATCAAAAACATTCTCACTAAACTGATCAGATATCAGCAATAAATCAATATCTGACC
>DAIDJX010000158.1 GCA_027451165.1 Prolixibacteraceae bacterium
GGCCACATAGCAAAACTGGGCGATAACGCCTAAAATGAAATGGGATTGACTTTTCAGGCTTTTAGGATAAGAAGCCTGATCTGACGTTCCCTCCTGAGCAGAGGTATCGGCAATATCTTCTTCGGTAATTTCAGGAAGTGGAGTTCGCAGAAATAAAATCGCCACCGACAGGACAACCAACCCGATAATCGTATAAGGAAGAATCAGGGAACTCAGTTTTTCCCCGGGAGCTGCGCCCTGGTTGCCATAGATGAACAAACCGATCAGTGGTCCGATCACCCATGCCAGTCCGTTAAACGACTGGGAAAGGTTGATGCGTTGCTCAGCCGATTCTTTGGGCCCCAATTTGGTGGTATAGGGGTTGGCAGCCGTTTCCAGCGTGGCCAGACCACAACCAAGGACAAACAGACAAATCAGGAAGATCCAGAAAGATTCGAAGTTTGTAGTGAGAGCAATGGTGAAAGAGGCCCCGGAAAAGAGCAATAATCCCAGGATAATTCCTTTCTTATATCCGAAACTTCGCATAAAATAGCCGGCGGGAATGGCCATGCTGAAATAAGCGCCATAGAGGGCAAACTGAATCAATCCCGATTTGGATTTTGATAGTTGCAGGATTTCCTGGAAATGCTTGTTCAGGGTATCTACCATTCCATGGGCCAGACCCCACAAGAAAAACAAACTGGTTATCAGGATAAATGGAACCAGAAATTGTTTACCTACCAATTTAACCCGGGTTGATTGATCTTTACTCATAGTTGCTGTTTTTATGGTCTGTTAAAGAAAGTTGTCAATAAAAAGTTCCGGGCTTAAAATTGGGAATTTTACCGCCAAATCCAATTTTTTCGGTTGAAAAATAATTTGACCAGGAAAAAGTTTTGCCGGTTATGTGGCAATAAGGAATTTTTATATATTTGCACCACTTTTGCGTAAGGCAAAGACGTTATTTCAGTATTGCCCAGGTGGCGGAATTGGTAGACGCGCTAGTTTCAGGGACTAGTATTCGTAAGGATGTGCAGGTTCGATTCCTGTCCTGGGCACCAAAAAGGGGGTTTCTAACTCCCTTTTTTATTTACGGATACTCCTTTGTCGATACAAGTTTACTGATCCCTGGCTTACAGGCATTTTGTAATTTCAGAAATGGCAAACAACGGAATGTTGGTCAACCACTCCTCTTTCCTTAAGTCCGACAGGGAAGTTCTGACCGCTCTCTCCGGTGAAAATTTCTGATAAAATGCTTTCAGACTTTTAGCCTGCAGATTTTCTTCCGCTTTTACTTCTACTGGGATGACTTTGCCTGAATACTGAATCAGAAAATCAATTTCAGCCATCGATCTTTCAGCCGACCAATAGTAAACCACCAGGTCCCTGACTGTCTTAAACTGTTGTAATACATATTGTTCAGCCATTGCGCCCTTAAATTCCTCAAATATCTTATTCCCATCCAGCAGTGTCCTGATATCCAGATCGCCCATAGCTCCCAATAAACCTATATCTGAAAGATAAAGTTTAAATACTCCAAAATCCTCATACGATTTCAGAGGAATTCCAGGTTTAGTGGCCCTCTTTACAGGATGCACCAATCCGGAATCGGCAAGCCAGGCCAGCGCCAGTTCATAATCTTTAGCTCTGGCTCCCGGTTTCAATGCGCCATAAATGAACTTTTTGTTCTCCTTTGACAATTGGGCCAGAATAGAATTCCACAACATCCTGATTCTGGGAACAATTTCTGATGGGGCATGTTTTGAAAAATCGTTTTCACAAGCTGTAAGGATCTGCTTCTGAATAGTGCGAACCTCCTGGAAATCACCCTTTGTTACATAAGAAAGTACGGCTTCCGGCATACCCCCGGTAAAATAATAGAGCCGTAATAACTGAATGAATTTACCCCTGAAACTTTGTACCAATCTCCAATCCTGACTCCTCAGAAGCTCTAACAGGAGTTCTTGCCCGTTGGCTACCAGGAACTCTTCAAAACTTAAGGGATAAATATCCAGAAATTCTACTTTTCCGACGGGGAATGACGAGTGTTTATGCAGGGAAACACCCAGCAGTGAACCTGCAGCAATTATGTGGTACTGCGGAGCATTTTCCTGGAAGTATTTCAACGAGGTGATCGCCCCATCAGCCTCCTGAATTTCATCTAAAATGATCAGGGTGTTTTCAGGATTCACCTTTATGCCTGTTTCAATCTGCAAAGCAGTGATCAGCCTGCTTATTTCAAAATCTTCTTTAAACAGCGATTTTAACAATTTTGAACTTTCGAAATTTACGTATAAAGTCCGGTCGTATTCCATTTTGCCGAATTCTTTCATCAGCCAGGTTTTACCCACCTGCCGGGCTCCGCGGATCAGCAACGGTTTCCTGCCTGGTTTGCTTTTCCAGGACTTTAATTCCGACATGGCTGCTCTATCCATAATATCCGTTTTACATTAATCCATCCGTTTTTGTGCAAATATACATTTTTACATACGTCTTTTTATCATTATTCACAATTTATCAAACGTCTTTCCTGATTTAACCAGGACACGGACGGGTATGGGCTTGCGATGCCCGGCGGAGTATAGATTTCTACTTCAGTATCCTGATATCCGCCCCGATCTTGTTGAAGCGCTCTGCAATCTCCTCGTAGCCTCTGTTGATCATGTAGACACTACGAAGGATGGAGGTTCCCTGGGCGCCCAACATGCCGATCAGGATAATCATAGCCGGGCGCAGGGCCGGAGGACAAACGATCTGCGCTGCTTTCAGCGGAGTGCCTCCCTGAATATAAACCCTATGCGGATCGGCTAAAGTGATGTTTGCCCCCAGCCGGTTCAGCTCCGTGAAATAGATCGCACGGTTTTCATATACCCAGTCGTGGATCATGGTTTGCCCTTTGGCTTTGATGGCGATCGGCACAAAAAACGGCAGGTTGTCCATATTCAGCCCCGGGTAAGGATTCGCATGGATTTTATCCTCAAGGGCCACCAGTTTTGACGGATAAACTTTCAGATCCACCAGGCTGGTCCGGCCGTTTTCCGATTTGTACCTCCTGGTGATTTTGAATTTCAGGTTCATCTTTTTCAGTTTTTCCAGCTCAAGCGACAGGAAGTCAATGGGGCACCTGGTGATTTCCAGTTCTGAATCTGTGGCTATGGCTGCCGAAATGAACATCATTGATTCAATCGGATCCTCACTGTTCCAATATTCTATATCCTGACGGATCTCCTTTTTGCCGTGGACCACCAGGGTGGAAGTTCCGATCCCGTCAATCCTGACTCCCAGTTTCTCCAGGAAAAAACAGATTTCCTGAACCATATAGTTGGCGCTGGCAAACCGGATAACCGTTTTCCCCGGGATTTTGGAAGCGGCCATAAGAATGTTTTCACATGCCGTGTCGCCGGCTTCATACATGACGATGTCGCGGGGTTTGAAACTTCCGGGCGAAGTGATCTGGTAATCATCGTGGGTGGTTTTGATTTTCACCCCCAGCTCTTCCAGTGCATAGGTATGGGCGCTGATGGTCCGTTTCCCCAGTTTGCACCCGGAAGCATGCGGGATCGAAAACCCGGAAAGCCGGTGGATCAGCGGCCCGATCAGCATGATGACTGAACGGGTTTTGATGGCCGATGCGACGTTGATGCTTTCCATCGTAAACTCGTCAGGGAGTTGAATGCGCACTGTGTTCTTATCAGTCCAGGTAACAGAAACCCCAATACTTTCCATGATCTCAATCACCCTGTTCACCTCCTCGATCCGGGCAATTCCGTGCAGAACAGTGGTCCCCTTGTTGAGCAGGGAAGCGCAGAGCAAGCCTACCGAACCGTTTTTTGAATAATTGGTGGTGATGCTGCCAGATAGCTTTCTGCCCCCATTGATCTGAAAGTCGGTGGAATAATTCAGACTGACCAGCTGATGTCCGAGTACCTCACTGATTTTACCCAGCACTTCCGTAGTGAAATTTATTTCACCGCTTTCCATGCGGTTAACTTCCGGTAGAGAAGTTCCCAGGAAGCCTGCAAAATTTTCCGGGGTCATCCCCTGGCGTTCCCTCAATTCCCGGATAAAATTTCCGATTTTTTGCTGATAGGTCGACATAGTCAAAATATTTTCGTCCCAATCCCGGCTACCAGGCCGGGGATTTCTTAAAGGTAAAATTACCGGATTTCCGCCTTCCACCGGAAAAGGGGAAACAGCAGTTATTAACGGAGTTACAAACAACGGAATTTAACTCACCGGGTGACTTGAAGTCACCCGGTGAGTGCGTATGTGACTTGAAGTCACCTGGTGAGTGCGTATGCTATGTTTTCCTAAGTTATTTTTGTTCCAAATCTCCGACTTTTCATCCAGATGCGCTAAGTTTACAGGGTCATTTTAAACGGATGCTATTATTCAGCGGATACACAGAAGGCAGAGACCTTTGTACCTTCAGAACCGGGGGTCAGATCAGGTATTTCGGAGAAATCCGGAAAAAAGAGGACATCAAAGACGCACTTGATTTTTCAGAAACGGCAAAACTGCCGCTGATAGCCATCGGAGAAGGATCCAACCTGATTTTCGGGGATGGTCTGCTGAATGTCATTGTCTTGAAAATGAACATCAAAGGCATCGAAACCACCGGTAAGGGAACCGATTCCTTAGACATAACCGCTGGTGCAGGGGTAAACTGGGATAGTCTGGTTGAATACACCATAAAGGCGGGACTTTCCGGACTGGAAGCCTTATCGGCCATTCCCGGAAGTGTGGGGGCATCCCCTGTCCAGAATATCGGGGCCTATGGTTGCGAAGCCGCTGACACCATTGTTTCGGTGGAAGTATTCGACAGGACAGATGGCATGTTTAAAATCATCCCCTGTGCGGAATGCCGTTTCGGATACCGCGACAGCATCTTCAAAAAAGAGGGAAAAGGGCGTTACATCATTACCAGCGTCACCTTCCGGCTGTCAAAATATCCGCCGCCTATACCACAATACCCCGACATTATTGACTTTTTCAGGGTAAAAGGGCAGTCGGCCCCTTCCCTGGGAGAGATCAGGGAGGCCATTACAACTATTCGGTGGAGCAAACTTCCTGACCCGGCCACGCTTCCCAATGCAGGTTCATTTTTCAAGAATCCTGTGGTAGATGCTGAGACGGGAAGAAGGATAAAAATGGAATATCCCGACGCCAGGGTTTTTCCTTTGGATGAATCCCGGGTTAAAATAGCTGCCGGCTGGCTCATTGAAAAAGCCGGATATAAAGGCCTTTCTTTCGGCAAAATCTCTGTCTACGATAAAAATGCCCTGATACTGGTCAATAACGGAGGAGCCAACCATGCTGATCTGACAGCAGCCAGAGGCAGCATTTCCGAATCAGTCATGGAAAAGTTCGGGATCATCCTGGAACAGGAACCCGATGAAGTGATTTAATGGATAGAAGTGAATATAGAAACAGTGATTTTTAGTATACTACAGATGAAACCTATGAGATTCAGTACCAAAACATTATTCCTGCCGGTGGTATTCCTGCTGACCGTCCTGACAAGCCATTCACAATCCGGTCCTGTTTTTACCATTCAGGCCGGGAAGCCTTTGTTTGACATTCAGCCCACCATGTGGGGAATCTTCTTCGAGGACATTAATTATGCGGCTGATGGAGGATTATATGCCGAACTGGTCAAAAACCGCTCCTTCGAGTTTCCACAGTCGCTGATGGGCTGGAAAACTTTCGGAAACGTTGAGTTGATGAACAACGGCCCCTTTGAGCGCAATCCCCATTATGTCAGGCTGTCGGATCCCGGTCATGGTCACAAGCACACCGGACTGGAAAATGAAGGCTTCACCGGAATTGGGGTTAAAGAAGGAGAAAGTTACCGTTTCTCGGTCTGGGCACGATTGCCGGAGGGAGGAACTGAAGGGAAGATCAGGGTGGAGCTGGTGGATCCTCAATCCATGGATGAGCAACATGCCATTACCTCTGGAAATGTGGCTGTTACGGGTAAGGAGTGGAAAAAATACGAGGTGGAGCTGAAATCAGGGAAAACGATGGACAAGGCAGCCTTGCGGATTTTCCTGGTCTCCGGGGGAACCATTGACCTGGAGCACATCTCCCTGTTCCCGGCTGACACCTGGAAAGGACGGCCAAACGGGCTCCGCAAAGACCTGGCCCAGGCATTGGCTGATCTGCACCCCGGCGTGTTCCGCTTTCCCGGAGGATGTATTGTAGAAGGAACAGACCTGGATACCCGCTACAACTGGAAAAATACGGTCGGCCCCGTGGAAAACCGCCCCTTAAATGAAAACAGGTGGAATTACACCTTTCCACACCGCTTTTTCCCCGATTACTATCAAAGCTATGGCCTGGGATTTTTTGAGTTTTTTCAGCTTTCCGAAGAAATTGGAGCCGAACCGCTTCCCGTAATCAGTTGTGGCCTGGCCTGCCAGTTTCAGAACAACGATTCCACAGCCCATGTGCCCGTGTGCGACCTGGGGCCTTATATTCAGGATGCTTTGGACCTGATCGAATTTGCCAACGGAGCGGTAACGTCAAAATGGGGGAAAGTCCGTGCGGAGATGGGCCATCCGGCTCCCTTCGGATTAAAACTCCTGGCAGTGGGCAACGAACAGTGGGGACCGGAATATCCTTCCCGGCTGGAACCCTTTATTACCGCCCTCCGCAAGGCCCATCCGGAGATAAGGATTATTGGCAGTGCAGGTCCCAATTCCGAAGGAAAACAGTTCGACTACCTCTGGCCCGAAATGAGAAAACTCAAAGCCGATCTTGTCGACGAGCATTTTTACCGGCCTGAAAAGTGGTTTCTCAGTCAGGGCGCCCGTTATGACAGTTATGACCGCAAAGGCCCGAAAGTCTTTGCCGGGGAATATGCCTGTCATGGCGTCGGCAAAAAATGGAACCATTTTAATGCTTCGTTGATGGAAGCCGCCTTTATGACCGGAGTGGAGCGGAATGCCGATATCGTGCATATGGCCACCTATGCCCCGCTCTTTGCCCATGTGGATGCCTGGCAATGGCGCCCCGACCTGATCTGGTATGATAACCTGCGGGTAGCTCTCACGGCCAGCTACTATGTGCAGCAGCTTTTCTCCACCAATAAGGGAACGCACGTACTGTCACTTACCATGGATGGGAAACAGGTTACAGGGGCTGAGGGTCAGAACGGACTCTTTGCCAGTGCGGTGACAGACTTACTAAAACAAGAGATTATTGTTAAGGTCGTCAATACATCCGATAAAATCCAAAACATTATCTTAAATATAGAAGGGCTGAAGAAACAGCAAAAATTGTCGGAAGGCCGGTGTTATAGTCTCCAATCGTCTGACCCGTACGCAGAGAATTCTGTGGAAGATCCCGGTAAGATCCAGCCAAAGAAAACAGAGATACAGCCGGTGGGGAACAGCATAAATACTTCGGTTGGCGCCCGCAGCTTGTATGTGATGGTTTTTAAAATTCTCTGAACACAAAGGAATAAATATCGGCATTGATAAAAATACCAATTTGATACTCTCCTTACGATAAGGAGATCCCTCACCACTCCTTCCCTCTGCCTTCCTGACGTGGTTCGGGATGACAATCGATTGTGAATCAAAGGGCAGCGGAGCCGGGCGGTATAACAATTTGCTGGTAAACCGTTATCCTTTTCCGCCCGGCCCCGCTGCCATGTGTCCTCATGTCCCTTGTCATCCCGAATCAGCCAGCCGGCGGATGAGGG
>DAIDJX010000159.1 GCA_027451165.1 Prolixibacteraceae bacterium
CGTGCTGAAACTGGTGACTTCAGCTGCTGCCCTGGAAATCCTTGGACCTCAATACAGGTTTACCACCCTGCTGGGTTATCAGGGTGGGATGGAGCAGAATTCCACTGTCCTGACCGGCAACCTTGTAGTAAAAGGTGGCGGAGATCCTACACTGGGTTCCTTATGGTTCAATAATCAAATTCCGCAGGATTCCATCTTTGTGAAATGGATGGCAGGACTCAAACGTATGGGCATTAATAAGATCTCCGGGAACCTTGTCATTGACGTGTCGGCTTACACAGGTGAAGCCGTTCCCGGGAGCTGGAGCTGGGAAGACATCGGCAACTATTATGGTGCCGTTCCTTCTGCGCTTAGTTTTAACGATAACATGGTCAGGTTATACTTCGATTCCTCCACAACCCCGGGTGAACCGGCAAAGCTGATGCGCACCGACCCTTCATTGCCCGGCGTTACCTGGATGAACGAGGTGAAATCTTCAACTGTAAACCGGGATCTCGCTTTTGTATATGGCAGTCCATGGGGCGAAATCCGGAAAATTACGGGCACCCTCCCTGCCGGACGTACCGGTTTTCTGGTAAAAGCTTCCATGCCGGAGCCGCCCTTGTACTTTGGGAACATTTTCCGGGACCGGTTAACAGCTTCCGGAATCACACTGGAAGGTTCAGTTGTCGTTTCTGAAGAAAGTATAGAAATTACAGAGATTGACCGTTTCAGCTCTCCTCCTTTGGCCGGCATCCTGATCCCCCTCAACCGGGAAAGCATCAACCTTTTTGCCGATCACCTTGTTTTTCAGACCGCCCTTGAAAAAAGCGGAAAGGGTAGTTTCGAAGCCGGAATAAAACTGATTCAGCAGTTTTGGAAGAATGCAGGTATCAGAGATACTTTTTTTATGGACGACGGAAGCGGATTGAGCCGTTTTGATGGCATTTCTGCAGAACAACTGGTGAAAATGCTGACCTTCATGAACAAGAGTAAATTCCGGCAAGAATTTCTTGTTTCACTCCCGGTAGCCGGAACCGGTACACTGAGTGGATTCAGAACAACGGACTTTCCCGGACAAACACTCCGCTGCAAAAGCGGATCAATTGATAAAGTGAGGAGCTATGCGGGATATCTTCGGTGTGATTCCGGCAGAGAAGTGGCTTTTGCTGTATTGGTCAACAATTATCCCTGCAGTTCCCAGGAAATGGGCCGGAAACTCCAGAAATTACTTTTGTCCATCAAAACGGCATTCTGAGCCCTGAAACTTGTCCCCTTGCGGATGGAATCTGAAATCAGAAATTTCCCAAATATGGTAAATGAATAAACCCCTGGATAATCTTCCCGCTTTCCGGATCCAGCTGGGAGCCGAACATGCTGTGGGGAATGGAATAAACCGCCAGCATGACCAGTGAAGCGAGTACCACGTAGGCTGGTCTTTCCTTTTTCCAGTTCATAATGACAGCGAGAATCCAGAATACAAATGCCAGCAGGGTTTTGTTATCGGTAAGGTCCCAGGCAAAGGGAATGCCGGTCCATGCCTCACCGAATGCATACAATTGAACAATGGGACCGAGAATCATGCCACCAAGACCAAGAAAGATAAGGGTTACGACAGTGAAAAGCCGGTACTGCCGGAAACGGAAGAGTGCCATAACCCCTGCCAGATTGGCAAACAACATGGCAATAAACATCAGGATAATGTGCGGGATAAGGAAGGCTGGCGGTACTTCTCCCTTAAAACGAATCACTGTGGCATTTTTCTCATGTAAAGGATAAGAATTTCCGTTTTTCATGAATTCAATCCGGTATTCCAGTTTCCCGGCCGGAGGCTGGTTGGGTAGGGCCGCAGTGAGGTTTTCCCCGTCCCTGACCATTGGAACAACCGTCCATTCTTCAGAAGTTGGAAATTTCCTGAATGAAACATTACCGGTAACAGCCGTGTCTGAAATGGCAAATGTCAGCGGACAATCCGTGGTGCCCCCATGACTCCTTATCAGCCCGAACGTATAAGTCTTCCCTTCCAGGGCTAATTCACTCTTTTTTGGGTAGGTCGGTCCGGTTTTTCGCTGATAAACCATGGCGCCGAAGGTAATCCCCACTGCAATAATCCAGAATAAAGCAACTTTCATACTAATTATCCTTTGTAATAAAACGAAAGCAAAATCAAAATGTTTAGTGGACAATATTAGTTCTTTTTCCTGAAATTTCTCCGATGATATCCGGTTGATTATGATGAATATGCTGATATTAGTAAATTTTACTATTGTTTTAAACAAATTTTCATATTGTCAAACGTTAAAAAAAATTAAAAGATTAAAGTATCAACTCAGATTATTTATGCTTATATTAGCATCTTTATTGATCAAACCTGATGAATTTGAACAAATACGCTGACTATTTAAAACCTAAATCTTATAACCCTTCAGCCAGCTGCCCGTTGGAATTTGGGATTAGGAATCTGAAATATGGAATCTGGAATAAATTGAAATCCCGAAAGTATATTTAACATTATATACTCATTAGTTTATTTAATTATCAAAAATCAAATCTATGGAAAAACTTAAATTGAAAAGGTGTGGTTTAACCACCTTTGTTCTGATGGCCATTTTTATGGTTTTTTCTTTAGGTTCTTTTGCACAGCAGAAAGCACTGAAGGGTAAGGTCACCGATGCCAACGGTGGCACCCTGCCCGGGGTTTCTGTGGTGGTAAAAGGAACTACGGTAGGAACCGTCACCAACATGGACGGTGACTATCAGCTCAATGTTTCGGCTTCCGCTGAAACGCTGGTCTTTTCCTTCATCGGATTCAAATCACAGGAAGTCCTGATCGGGAGTCAGTCCACCATAAATGTCACCCTCGAATCGGAAATGATCGATGTGGATGAAGTGGTGGTGGTAGGGTATGGTACCCGGATGAAAGAGGAATTGACCGGTGCCATCTCAACGGTCAGCAACGAAAAGATGCAGGTTTCCACGGCTCCCAGCGCCATGAGCCGCGTACAGGGCCAGGTTTCCGGAGTAACGGTAACCACGGGGAACGTACCCGGACAGGAACCCACCATCCGTATCCGTGGTATCGGTACCGTGAACGATGCCAACCCGTTGTACATCATTGACGGCGTTCCGGCCTCTCCCGGCAACAATCTTTCACCTGGTGACGTCGAATCAATCTCCATTCTGAAAGATGCCTCCTCATCAGCCATTTACGGTACCAGGGGTGCCAACGGGGTAGTCATCATCACCACCAAACGTGGAAAGGAAAACCAGCAGCCTGCTTTTACTTTTAATGTCAGGACTGGTGTTTCACAGGCGCTGACGCAATACGACATGCTGAACACCAATGAATATGCCGAAGCGGTATTTCTCTCCTTCAAAAACCGCGGGTTAACTTCTACCAATACTCAATATGGGAAAGGTACAACACCTGTTATTCCGGATTATATTCTTCCAGCCGCTGGAAAATCAGGATCGGTGGACGAGTCCAAATATGATGTGATTGGTAATCCGATCATGAAAGCCAATAAATTGGGAACCAACTGGTATGACGAAATCTATCGCAGCGGTTTCGTTCAGGAATATACCATGAGCGCCGTGGGTGGCGGCAAAAATGCTTCCTACGCCTTATCCGGAAACTACCTTGATGAAGAGGGATTTCTGAAGTATGTCGATTTCAAAAGATTTACTTTCAGAATGAATTCCGAAGCCAAGTTCAACAGCTGGTTCAAGGTGGGTGAAAGTCTGCAGGCCACCTATATTGACCAGCGCGGTAACCGTGACAACAACGGGGAAGGAGCACCCATCTCCATGGCTTACCGTATGCAGCCGATCGTTCCGGTCTACGACATCAAAGGCAATTTTGCCGGTTCGAAAGCGCCCGAAATGGGAAATGCCAACAACCCGATGGCCCAGTTGTACCGCGCCCGCAACAACCGCGGTGAATGGGCTAGGCTCCTCGGAAGCGCCTATGCCGAGATTACTCCTGTTAAGGGACTGGCAGTTAAGTCTTTACTGGGTTATGACTACGGGCAGTGGAATTACAAAGGCTATACCATTCCCAACCCGGAAGCTTCCGAACCCAATTATACCAACGGGATGAGCGAGGATGGCAGTTATAGCCTGACCTGGAACTGGACCAACACGGCTTCCTATAACACGACCATTAATGACATCCACAAGTTCAACCTGGTGCTGGGAACTGAAGCCATTGCCTACAGATATGTTTATTTCGGAGCCAGCCGCAGTCAGTACTTCTCCGAAGATCCGAAGTACATGCAGCTTGATGTGGGGGAAATCAACCGTGACAACTACGGATCGGGCAGGGAATGGTCACTCTTCTCCCAGTTCGGCCGTTTGAATTATGACCTGATGAGCAAATACTTCCTGGAAGCCACGGTTCGCCGGGATGGTTCTTCCAAGTTCAGTCCGGATAACCGGTACGGAGTATTCCCTGCTGTTTCCCTCGGATGGTTGATGTCGGAAGAGAATTTCATGGCCGGAACAAAAAGCTGGCTTGATCTGTTCAAACTCAGAATGGGATGGGGAGAATCCGGAAACGACCGGATCGGAGAATATAATTACTTTAGTACCTTTGCCAGCAACGGTTACACAGCTGCCTATGCCCTGAATGGTTCCAATACCGAAGCAAAAACAGGTTTCCAGCCTTCGACCCTGGGAAATACCAACGTGACCTGGGAAAGCACCCAAACCATCAACGTGGGTATTGAGGCAGCCCTGCTTAAGAGATCACTCGATTTCTCACTCGATATCTGGCAGAGAAATACATCAGGAATGCTTTACCAGGAACCGATCCCGGAAGTGATGGGTCTGGCTACGGCACCTTATGTCAACGTGGGCAAAATGAAAAACACCGGGTTTGATGTTGAATTGGGCTACCACAACACAGCAGTGGGAGGTAAACTGAAATACAGAGTCACCGCTACGGCTTCTCATTACAAGAATGAGATCATGGCCATCCTGACCGGCGCTCCGGATAAGATCATTGACGGATACAGTACCCGCCAGATTATGTACACCCGTTTTGCCAAAGGCACCCAATATCCGGAATTCTTTGGTTACAAACTGGATAAAGCCAGCAAAAACGGTATCTTCCAGTCGGATGCCGAAGTGTTGGCAGCAGCTCCCTATGGCACCACCTCCTATAATGCCCCCGGCCATTTCCGGTATAAAGACATCACCGGAGTGGATGCCAACGGCAAGCTGACCCATAAACCCGACGGTACGGTTACTCCCGATGACAGAACATTTATCGGCAGCCCGCATCCCAAGCTGACCGGCGGTCTCAATATTGACCTGGCCTATGGTAATTTTGATCTGTCGATGTTCTTCTACGGAAGTTACGGAAACAAAATGATCAACTATGTGAAGCGCTGGATCGACTACGGAATGTTCAACGGCGGTCTCAGCCGCAAGGCATTGTACGAATCATGGGGAAGTCCTTACATCTCCAAGGAAAAAGCCACGCTGCCGATGCTTGACTACAACGCCAATTCACAGGAAATGTCGGAAGCCTATGTCGAGGATGGTTCCTTCCTGAGGATGAAATCACTCAAACTCGGATATACCCTTCCGACCGACATCCTGAAAAAAGCACAGATCAAGAACATCAGTGTCTATGCGCAGGTGACCAACCTTTTCACGCTGACCAAATACAGCGGACTCGATCCGGAATACGATAGTGCAGGTACCGCTATGGGTGTTGACCAGGGATCATGGCCGACCCCGCGTCAGATTATGTTCGGTATCAATCTGGGCTTATAATATCTAATTAATGATCACTTTAATATATGAATAATATGAAAAAACTGACAATATTGCTGGTCACCACGATGTTGCTCTCGATTGCCTTATCGTGTTCTGAGGAATTTCTGACTAAAGAACCCCTGGGAGCGACCTCTGAAAATGTATTTTACAGTGCCAAGGGGATAGATGCCCTGCTGACAGGCTGTTATTCCATGATCCGCGGAAGCGCCCTCTGGACAGTCTCCTGGGGAGCCTCCATCCAGAACTGGACCTATGGTTCTGCCGCCTCCGACGATGCGTATAAAGGTTCAGAAGTAACCGACCAGATGCCTGTGAACGACATTGAGCGCTGGGAAGTTACCCCGACCAATGGTTATCCTGCCGATAAATGGAGACTCTGTCTTGGTATGGGCGTTGACCGTTGCAATAAAACCATCCGCGTCATCAATAAAACGTTGGAAGACAAGATTATCACTGAAGCCGATGCAAAACTGGCTCTCGCAGAAGCGAGGTTCCTGCGTGCGATGTTCTACTTTGAAGCCCGTCTGGTTTTCGGCGATTACATTCCGATCCTGAAGGAAGATACGCCCGATCCGACCAAGGTCACCAACACCAATGCCGATGGCGCAGTGCTGAAATTCATCACCGACGACCTTGCCTATGCCGCTGCCAACCTGCCGGAAAGCCAGGCACTGGTAGGCAAACCGACGAAGTATGCCGCCATGGCGCTGGCAGCCCGTGCATACCTGCAGGACCTGAAATATACCGAAGCCAAACCGTTGCTCGATGCCATTATCAGCAGTGGAAAATATTCCCTGATGCCTAAATTCATCCAGAATTTCGATATTGCTACCAACAACAATGCGGAATCGATTTTCGAAATCCAGGCCAATGTCAACGACATCAACGAATCGCTGAACGCTGAAATGGGTATCGGTCTCAACTGGCCGCACGGAGGTGACATCGGAATGTGCTGCGGTTTCCACCAACCTTCCCAGAACCTGGTGAATGCCTATAAAGTGGATGCCAATGGTCTGCCGTTGTTTGACACTTTCAACAATACCGATTTCAAAAACGACGCCGGAATAGGCTCCGATGAATCATTCGTTCCGGATGACACCACACCGGTGGATCCCCGCCTCGACTTTACTGTCAGCCGCCGGGGTATCCCGTACAAAGACTGGGGGATCAACCGCGGAAGCAACTGGATCCGCAAACAGTCGGAAGGTGGGCCTTACCTGCCAACATCGAAACCATTTTTCAAAAAGGCGGAAAGATACACCCTTTCCACCACAACAGGTTGGCAGACAGGTATTAATGCCAACAACTACCGCTACATCCGCTACGCACATGTGCTGCTGTGGAGAGCCGAATGTGAAGCAGGTTTAGCTGGCGGAGACCTGAATAAAGTCAAAGATCTCGTGAACCAGATCCGTACACGGGCTGCCGCCGACAAAGTGATGGGAAAATGCAAAGTCTATGTTCTCCCGGTGGAATTCTATCCGTGGGGTAAAACAGGCGATGTTGATTTCACCGTGCCGGCTGCCAACTATAAAATTGGTACCTATGCCTCCTTTGCCAATGCCAATGAAGCCATGAGGGCCGTACAGTGGGAACAGCGTCTTGAATTTGCCACCGAAGGTTCACGCTTCTTCGACCTCAGGAGATGGGATAAACTTCCCAACAAGATCGGAGGGAAGAGCATGTCTGAAATTCTGAATGCCTTTGCTGCCGGCGACCTGAGAGTTCGTCAGTTCATGAAAGGCGCCGTGTTCAGTGACAAGGACAAATACCAGCCGGTCCCGCAGAACCAGCTCGACCTGCAACCAGGTGTTCTTTCACAGAATCCTGATTACAAATAACAGATTTTGTTTAATAATTTTCAAAGGAGGGGCAGCAATGTGCCTCCTTTTGTTTAGCTTTAAGGCATCTTAAAC
>DAIDJX010000160.1 GCA_027451165.1 Prolixibacteraceae bacterium
AAGAGGGCTCCTAAGGGGATCAAAAGAAACAGTAAAATGCGGATCATAGGATGAAGGTAATCGGTAATAGGTAATCGGTAATCGGTGTTTGCCACCGGTTCCTGAGTGGTGGTCCCTGAGCAGAGTCGAAGGGACTCGAAGGATCGGTATTCGGTATTTAAATGGTGGAGGGTGCTCCATAGGAATTCAATTTCAATAATAATATGGGGTGGATTAGTGAAAGAGCCCTGAAAGGGCTTAACTACAATAACCTCCGGTGGAACCGGAGGAAAAAACGCCAGATCTCCCCGCCCCGCTGGTTGAAATGCCACCGTGGATTGTGGAATCCGTTTTCCAGTATAAATATCATGTCGTAATGGTAGATTTAAGATTCTTAAAACACTTTCATGTCTCCCGTGGCAACTCACCGGGTGACTACACCAACTGCCATCCCAGCAGTCACCCGGTGAGTATTCAAAAGGTTTCTAAAACCTGATGATTGATCAAAACACCTTCATATCCCCCGTTTCCCTGGAAAGAGGAGCCGGACGGGTTTCTTCCGGTTCTTCAATTTCAACTTTTCCAGTGTCATTTACCGATGTCGGATCATTTTCCTTGATCCGCATACGACAAAGCTTTTCAATTTTAAAAACCTCCGGGATGGCGGAAATATAGACCGTATCAGGGACATACTGGTCGGGACCGTTCTTGCGGCTGACCATCCGTCCGCTCCTCAGTTGCAGGGTGAGGTTGCCTTTCTTGTCGTTCCCGCTGATCCCGATGTCTCCGGAAAACTGTTCCCAGTCGATCGAACGGATGTTATTCCCCTGGCAGCTGACCAGGCGGGTAGGGGTTCCGGCAAACCAGCCGCCTTTTTTCGTGAGCAGCACAATGCCCCAGGCGATCATGCCGATGCCGATGATCTCAAAGAGGCCGATGATCAGGGCCGGAGCGATGATGGGGCCCAGGTTGCCCGGACCAGCCACCGTCGGAACATCGTTGGTCAGGAAATGAACCTCTTCGCCCACAAACAGGGGACCAAGGAAAACCACCACAAAGATGCTGCTGAAAAGCAGCCATACGATCCCGAAAAAGAGGATCCCCAGCGAAGCTTTGAGGGGCTGTGCCCGCCCGGCCTTCACCATGAAATCGCGGGTCTCACTTCCCAGGACACGTAACAATTCAGCCGGAATGATTTGCTCTTTGTACATGTTCTTTTCAGGTAAAGTTAGTTTTTCATCCACAGATTACACAGATTAGCACGGAAATTTTATCAGAAGGGTGGGCGGTATTTCAAACAGCGGGGTAGGGATTCGGGACATCTCATTTTCTATAAATATCAACGCTCCTCCGGAACTTATAAGCCGGTAATTTTCAACCAACGAATTTAAATTATTTCGGATTTCGGATTTTAGATTTCGGATTTTAGATTTCGGATTTGCCTGCGGACTCTCCTGCTTTAAATCCGAAATTGTACATCCGAAATCCGAAATAACAGTTACCAATTACCTTTAAAGTCTGCTCCAGATCCACTCCCTCGCATTCACAAACGCTTTCATCCAGGGGGTGATCTCATCATTTTTCCGTTCTTCCGGGTAATATGCCCAGTGGTATGGCCGGAATGCCCTTTCGAGGTGGGGCATCATGGCCAGGTGACGGCCATCAGGGGAACAAACGGCAGCCGTGTCAAAGTCTGAACCGTTCGGATTGGCCGGGTAAAAACTCCGGCTGTATTTCATGGGAATTATATAGTCCGGTTCCATTCCCTGCATCCGGAATTTTCCCTCTCCATGGGCTACCCATATGCCCAGCCGCATTCCTTCCATATCTTTGAGCATAACGGAAGGATTGGGGAGTATATCCACATTCAGAAATGCCGATTCAAACTTATGGGACTCATTGTGTTCCATAACCGGACGTGGTATTTGGCCTGTATCTATAAGTCCCAGTTCCATCATCAGCTGGCAACCATTGCAAACCCCAAGCGACAGGGTATCTTCGCGGGCATAGAAATTTTCCAGCGCCTGCCTGGCTTTTTCATTGTACCGGAAAGCCCCGGCCCAGCCTTTTGCCGATCCGAGAACGTCAGAATTGGAAAAACCACCCACGAAGACAATCAGGCTGATCTCCTCGAGGGTTTCCCTCCCACTGATCAGGTCGGTCATGTGCACATCTTTCACATCAAACCCGGCGAGATAAAGCATCCATGCCATTTCCCGGTCCCCGTTCACCCCTTTCTCGCGGATAATGGCTGCCCTGATGCCTGAGGGCTCCCTTCTTTTAGGATCGATACCATAATCAGCGTACTTTCCGCTAAAGTCCCCAAACTGGTAGGTAAGTTCATTTTTCTTGTAATTGGCAAATCTTTCGAGGGCTTTCTCCGGCCCGCTCTGCTTCCGGTCTAACAAATAAGATGTCTTGAACCACAAATCCCTCAGCGAATCAATATCAAATTCAAAGGTATCTTCAAAATTCTCAAGAACCAATGTCCTGCTTATCCCGCTGGTCCCTACTGTCCCTCGTGTCCCAACTGTACCTAAGTTAAAATAGCTAACCCCGGCGGCTTTCAAAACAGCTTCCACCGCCACATTATCCCTGCACTGGATCACCACCCCGGGATTCTCCGCAAACAGCAGTTTAACAGGATCAGTTTCTCCCAATGAAGAGAGGTTCAGTTCAAGACCGGTCTCATTGTCAGAAAAACACATTTCCAGTAAAGTGGTGATCAAGCCTCCGGAAGAGATGTCGTGGCCGGCAGCAATCAGCTCTTTAGTGATCAATTCCTGAAGGACATTGAACGTGAGTTCAAACTTCTCAGGATCAGCAACTGTCGGCGTATCGTTGCCCAGACGGTTGAGGGATTGGGCAAAGGCGCTGCCCCCCAGACTTTTGGGGCAGAAGGAAAGGTCGATGTACAGGATGGCGAGGGAAGGATCGTTTTTCAGAACCGGTTCCACTACTTTCTTAACAGCGGTCACTTCTGCTGAGGCGGAAACGATCACTGTTCCGGGGGAATAAACCACACCGTCAGCATATTTCTGGGTCATCGACATGGAATCCTTCCCTGTCGGAATGTTAATGCCGAGTTGGCAGGCGAAGTCGCTGGCGGCTTTCACAGCTTGGAAAATCCGGGCATTTTCCCCGGAATTCTTTGCCGGCCACATCCAGTTGGCGCTGAGGGAAACCGCTTTAAGACCGCCATTCAGGGGTGCCCAGACAATGTTGGTGAGCGCTTCGGCAATGGAAAGTACCGAACCGCTGGCTGCATCGATCAATCCGGCCACCGGGGCATGGCCCAGAGAGGTGGCAATACCGGCTTCTCCCTGGTAATCAAGGGTGACTACACCCAGGTTGTTCAGCGGGAGGTGTAACTTTCCAGCTCCCTGCTGTTTGGCGATCCTGCCGGTCACTGAGCGGTCCACCTTGTTGGTGAGCCAGTCTTTGCAGGCTACCGATTCCAGTTGGAGGACATTTTCGACATATTGCCTCCATCTGTCTTTCCTGTAGTGAATATCTCTGAATTTCTCCAGGATGGTCTGGTCAGTCAACACCGTTTTGGGTGGATTTCCAAACATATACGCCAGTTGCCAGTCGATCGGTTTTTCTCCGGTAAGGGAGTTCCGGAAGGTAAACTGCATATCGCCTGTGGCCTGTCCGATGTTGTACATCGGGGCCCGCTCCCTGTCTGCGATGCGTTGCAACAGTGGAATATCCTTTTCATGGAGCACCAGTCCCATCCGCTCCTGCGATTCATTGCCGATGATCTCTTTCTGCGAAAGGGTAGGGTCGCCTACCGGCAGCAGGGTGGTGTCGATGATACCCCCTGTACTTTCAATTAATTCCGACAGACAGTTCAGGTGCCCTCCGGCGCCGTGGTCGTGAATGGAAATAACCGGGTTGTCATCCGCTTCTGCCAGCGCCCGGATGGCGTTGTACACCCTCTTCTGCATTTCCGGATTGGCCCGCTGGACGGCATTCAGCTCGATGGCATTTTCATATTCACCGGTGGCAACTGACGAAACAGCGCCTCCGCCCATGCCGATGCGGTAATTGTCACCGCCCAGCAGGATGATGCGGTCTCCGGGAACCGGGATTTTTTTCTGACTGTGGGCCGCTTTGGCAAAACCGATGCCGCCTGCCAGCATGATGACCTTGTCGTAACCAAGTTTTTTATCGTTTTCCTCATGTTCAAAAGTGAGTACCGACCCGGCAATAAGCGGTTGCCCGAATTTATTGCCGAAATCGCTGGCGCCGTTGGAAGCCTTGATCAGGATCTCCTCCGGGGTCTGATACAACCAGGGTCGCGGTTCTGTGGCCTGCTCCCAGGGGCGGGCATCTTCCGTGCGGGGATAAGCCGTCATATAAACGGCTGTTCCGGCGATGGGCAGACTGCCTGTTCCCCCGGCCATCCGGTCACGGATTTCCCCGCCGGTTCCTGTAGAGGCGCCGTTGAAAGGTTCAACCGTGGTGGGGAAATTATGGGTTTCCGCTTTCATGGAGAGTACCGTTCCCATATCACTGACCCTGAACCAGTCGGGCTTGTCCTGGCTTTCCGGAGCAAACTGCTCTGCCACAGGGCCCTGCACAAAGGAACAGTTGTCGCGGTAGGCTGAAACAATCTTGTTGGGATGCTCTTGGGAGGTTTTTTTGATCAGCTGGAACAGGGAACTGTCCATTTCCTTTCCATCAATAATGAAGGTGCCATTGAAAATTTTATGCCGGCAATGCTCGGAATTGACCTGGGAAAATCCGAAAACTTCACTGTCGGTGAGCGGACGCCCAAGCGCCTCCGAGACCGAATTGAGGTAAGCAATCTCTTCTTCGCTGAGTGCCAGTCCTTCCTTCTCGTTGTATGCTGCAATATCTTCCACGTCACGAACAGGCTCCGGCTCATGGAGAATGGTGAAAATCTCCTGTCCGGGGTTGTGGTAAAGTGCCTGAAGCATGTGGTCATAGCGGGCATCGGGCCCTTCTGCCGGAAAAAGTTCTTCCATGCGCACCAATCCCCGGATGCCCATGTTTTGGGTGATTTCCACGGCATTGGTACTCCAGGGGGTCAGCATCTCCTTCCGGGGGCCCACATACCATCCCTCCAGAACCGGCGTTTCCAGTAAGACGGATCCGCCGAACAACCAGTTGAGTTTGGCAATATCAGTGGGTTCCGGTCTGCTGACGGACTGAACAGCAATAATGGTCTGATGGGTGGTTTCAAAAAATAGTAACATTAATGTTATTTTTCAGAATTGGTTTACCTATTATAAAGAATCTCATCTTAATCGTTCTGAAATCCAGAACTTAATAACCGATTGACGGGTGATTCCCAATAAATTGGCTTCATGATCCAGTTTATTTACCATCCATGCAGGAAAATCCACACTGACCCTTTTAATTTGCATATCGGGTCTTTGTGCATTTGCCAGATCCAGATAATCTGTCATTTCTTCACCCTCATCGAATTTTTTGTCAAATTCCTGAGCTGTAATAAATTTCTCGTTCATTTCTACTCGCTTTTCTAACTGAAATTATCCTGATAATCTTCTCTCTCTGACAAATGATCCCAGACCAAATCTCCTGTTTGATCATGCCAATTACCATGGTTCTTTCTTCGTCGGTCGATCTGGCAGGTATCTCTATTCTGAACGGATCATCCCAGATTTTTTTTGCTTCTTCAAAATTGATTCCATGTTTGTCAAAATTGGAGGCGCTTTTATTTACATCGAATTCAAACTCCATGTTTATATGAATGTAACAAATGTACAATAATTAAGTATAAAATGATTAATAAATGTGTAAAAAAGTAGTAGTTTTTATTATTTGTTAATTCATTAAGCAAAATCACAGCAAATTTAATACTTTCGTTTTTCCTTATTGTGAAATTTTGAATATAATCATATACTTTTCCGATTAACGAAGCATTAATTATGAGCGTTTCAGCTGGTAGAGTTTTAATATGGGGTTTCCTGTGGGTGGTGGTATGGCCAATGGAAATGTTATCGCAGGATAATACGGATTTGCGGATAAAGGAAATCTTGTGGGAAGCCCTATCCGACCGGACGGCTTATGAAAATCTCCGGGTGTTATGCCTTACTACTGCAGGGCGTGTGACCGGCTCCGGGAAAGCGGAAGAAGCGGTGGAACTGACCTTCCGGATGATGGAAGCGCTTGGTTTTTACACGGTTTACAAGCAGCCGGTGGAAGTTCCGCGCTGGGAATTGGGATTTCGGCTTCTCCGGAACGCTTTAAAAAAATGCAGGAATTGGAGAAATATTTCACTCCTTGGGGAAATTTCCGGATTTCTGAAGGAGGCGGAGGCGTGGATATTGGTCCGCTGAGGAAACTGGGAACCCCGCTTTCCACACTGATTCCGGATCCACAACGCTATTTCGATTACCACCATTCCGCCAATGATACTTTTGAGCAGATCAATATCAGGGAATTGCAGCTGGGAAGTGCTGCCATCACGTCGCTGGTCTGGCTGGTGGATTTGTTTGATCTGTAAGGGTGTGGCTGTACTGGCATGTATGTTTGGATCTTCAATAAGGAAATAGCAGATCAAAAACAATTGAGGCCCAATATATCTTTTATCTCTACAGTTATTGGATATGTTGTTAAACACTATGTTGTAGCTGAAATATTCCCAATTTTCAAGAGATTCAATTTGGCGCTTAAAATTCAAATGTCTAACCTTGCAGCTGAATTTATTATCCTTTGACCGGGGTATTCTGCGTGCGGGTTTAAGGCGCGGACAAGGAACTCCGGTTATCAATAACTTACTGATCCGGAGGCATTCTGATGGAAAAGAGAACAGGAACTGCATTAATTCAGGTCGAAGACCGGGAGATGGTTCACCAGGTGAACGACATCATCTCCACCCATTCACAAATCATCGTCGGACGCCAGGGACTACCGCGCAGCAACGGCATGCCACTGATTTCACTGGTACTGGAAGGCACTACCGACCAGATTGGCTCGCTTACCGGCCAGTTGGGCAGGGTAAAAGGTATTCAGGTAAAATCAGTCCTTTTAAAAAATCCGGGCCATGAATAAACTAAACTTCATTCTGGCGTTGCTCCTCTTTCTGATAACTTTTCTGGCATCGGGGCAACCTTCTGTCAATCCGGAAATTCTGCCTGATACATCCCACTTGTCCAATATATCGCTGGGTGAAATTGAGGTGACCAGCCTTCGGGTGAACCGGAGGATGAAAGAAGTTCCCATGCCCATGTCAGTGGTAGGAACCGGGAATTTTCTGAAATTGTCGGCACAAACCCTGTCCCATGTACTGTCGGCGGAGCCGGGCATTTCACTGGGCAGTGACGGTCCATGGGCCACCAGCATCAACATCAGGGGGTTCAGTGAAAACAGGCTGGTGATCCTGATCGATGGGTACCGGGTGGAAACAGCCACCGATCTGACTGCCTCCTTCAGTATGATTGATGTGAACGACATTGAACGGGTCGAGGTGATCAAGGGGGCACAATCTTCCCTGTATGGCACAGGTGCTATGGGCGGCATCGTCAACATCATCACAAAGAGCGGCTATTTTGGCGACCGGTCATTTGTATCTGGGAATGTTCTGGGCGGCTATGCTTCGGCGAATCATATGTATACCGTCAATGCTTCGGTGAATGCGGGAGCCAGGCGCTGGTACTTCCGGGTG
>DAIDJX010000161.1 GCA_027451165.1 Prolixibacteraceae bacterium
CCACCACCAAATCCACCACGGCTTCCACCGAAACCTCCACGGTTTCCACCACGGTCACCACCGCCGAAAGACCTTCTTTCCGGTCTGTCTTCACGTGGTTTAGCTACTGAAACATTGATGGTTTTTCCATCATACTCAGCTTGATTCAACTCTTCGATTGCCTTTTTACCCTCTTCATCATTGGGCATTTCAACGAAACCAAAACCTCTGGATTTTCCAGAAAACTTGTCAGTGATCACTTTTGCTGAAGAAACCTGACCGTATTCTTCAAATAACTCTCTTAAATCGCTGTCATTGACATCGAAACTTAAATTTGAAATGTAAATGTTCATTAAATTAATAAATTGAAAATTAAAGATTTGTGATGAGGTTGAAAACAGTTAGGTCTGATAAACTTTTCTAACATAACGCTTTGAAAGTAAGGTGACATGCTGCAGTCAATGCTCAATACGCCGCAAATGTAAACATTAAATTCAGATCTTCACAATAAAATATTTTTTTTTTGGCTAAACTGCTTTATTTGACAGAATTAACTGCATAAATCCGGTTTTTTCAGTTGCCGGGAACCAGTTCCATCACTTTCCCGGAGATTTGCATCAGCGAAATCTCGGCAATCTTGGTCAGGTACCTGACCGAAATCAGCCTTTCTTCGGCATCCAGCAAACTCTTCTGAACCTCCCTCAGTTCAAGTCCGGAAAGACTGCCGAGTTTATAGCGTTCCATGGCTATCTCCAGGTTTTCACGGGCAACCGAAAGGTTTTGATCTTCGAGGTGCAGCAAACGCAGATTATTCTCATAGCCGTAATAAATGGTCAGCAGGTCGGCTTTAACGCCCTGCTCTATTTCACGGTACTGGTATTGTTTGTTTTCCAGGTCAATCCGTGCATTGGCCTTCTCCCGCTTACGGTTAAAACCGTCGAACAGGTCCATCCCAAGGGTTAACCCATAATTCATTCCTCTGACCTGCTGGCTTTTAAGACTGGAAGATTCATACCCATAATTATTCAGTGAATAACCTGTTGAAGCAGTCAGGTAAGGATATACCCGGGACTCGATGATTTTGTAATCCAATTCTGAAATGATCTGTTGCCGGGAAGCAATCTGGAGACTGGTATTGTTTTGCAGGGTGGATTCAAAAAGCTCCTGGTATTTCAGGTCGACGTTCACCGAGATCGCGCTGTCTCTGGGGATAATTCCCCTGCCAGGGTCCGGAGCAGCCATCAGTTCATTCAACCGTACCTGCGATGTCCTTAGTACCTCTTTTTGCCTGTCCAGACGGCTGCTGTCGGCGTTGAAGTATACAATCGACTGCAAAAGGTCGACCTTGGAGGAAGCTCCCAGCAAATATCTTTGTTCATCGATTCGCACCCGTTCTCTGGAAAGGGTAACTGCATACGCCAGGTTCCTGTACAGACTGAGCTGTTCCACAAAGTAATAGTATTCGGAAGCAATCCGTGCAATAAGATTCTCCATCGACATCTGGGTGGAAAGGGCGCCCACCTTTTTCAGCTCTTCAAGCTTCCGGTAGGTGGTTTGCACCTGAAATCCTCTGAAAATGGTCATTCCCAGACTAAGTGATGCGGCATTGGAGAAATTATGAATCCCGTCAGAATTGTTGGTAGTACCGTCGCTCAGTGACTGTTCTGTGGTATTAATGGTTCCCCCGAAGCGGTTGCTAAGGGTAAGATCGGGAAGAAAACCCGCGTTTCCCAGGGAATGGTTGTTTTCAGAAATGACCTGGTTATTGCGTGCTATCTGTACCCCGAAGTTGTTTTCCAATCCTTTCGTGATACACCAGCCCAGGTCAACCGGTTCACGTTCCTGACCAGTCAGGAGCGCTGGAAGAAACAAGAGTAATATGGCAAAAAATCGTTTTATGCTATTCATGGGTAATATTATCCGGAAGATTATTTTCATTCAGTTTTTTGGACTCACTGGAGATGTAAAGGTAAATGGCTGGGACCACGTATAAAGTCAGAAAAGTAGACAAGGTCATACCCCCAACGACAGCAATACCCATAGCCACACGGCTTTGAGCGCCTTCTCCAAGTCCCATTGCCAGCGGCAGGATTCCAAGGATGGTTGAGAGACTGGTCATCAGAATAGGCCGGAAACGGGCAGCAGATGCATAACGAATAGCATCAATCTTGCTCATTCCGGTTTCTTTACGCTGGTTGGCAAATTCCACGATCAGGATCCCGTTTTTCGATACCAGACCAATGAGCATGATAAGTCCGATCTGGCTGAAGATATTCATGGTCACACCGAAGTACCACATAAAAATAAGTGCGCCGGTGAGGGCGAGGGGTACGGTCATCATCACGATCACAGGATCCTTGAAGCTTTCAAACTGGGCGGAAAGTACCAGGAAGATAAGTATGATGGCCAGCAAAAAAGCAAACATCAGGCTGGAGGAACTTTCCATGAAATCCTTGGAGTCACCTGCCAAGGCAGTTCTGAAGGAATCATCCAGCACTTTTGCAGCGATTTTGTCCATTTCTTCCAAACCCTCACTGATGGTTTTCCCTTCGGCAAGACCTGCTGAAATGGTGGCGGCTACGAAACGGTTATACCGGAACAACTGAGGTGGCGCTGTTGTCTCCTTCAGGGTAACAAAATTGTCGAGCTGGATCATTTGACCGGTATTATTCCTGACATAAAGCGACTTCAGGTCAAGTGGTTTGTTCCGGTCGCCACGGGCAAGCTCTCCAAAGATCTGGTACTGTTTACCATTCATGATAAAGTAACCAAACCGTTGTCCGCTTAGCGCCAGCTGAAGGGTCTGTCCAATGTTTTGCGTGGAAACACCCAATAAATTAGCTTTATCCCGGTTGATCTCAATCTGAATTTCAGGTTTGGTGAACTTCAGGTTCACATCGGCATTGACAAAAACCGGATTATCCTGTACCTCAGCCATAAAAGCCGGGAGGATTTTCCGGAGTTTCTCAATATTGGGCGCCTGCAAAACATACTGTACCGGCAATCCTGCTCGCCTGCCACCAAAGGTGGACTGCTGCATGACGCCAGCCCTGGCTTTCGTTTTTTTGCGGAGTTCTGCAGTCAGCTGATTGGCAATTTGTTGCTGTGACCGATCCCTCATATCCGGTTCAACGAGCACGATGCGGACAAATCCACCACCTCCCCTGATCATAGTGGTCACCTTGTCCTTCTCCGGAGCGATCCTGTCCACCAGAGCACCCAAATCTTCCACATAGGCAAGGTTGTATTCGTAGGTGGTACCTTCCGGGGAAGTGACATTGATATTCATCTGCGAGCGGTCTTCCAGCGGCGCCATTTCGGCAGGAATGGTAGTCCAGAATACCACCACCAAAAAAGCTGCCACAACAAGGATCACCCACGCCCAGAATTTATTTTTCAGAAATATATCCAGGGAATTCTGATAAGCGGAATTCAACGCGGTGAAAAATTTCTCCGTAAATTCGTAAGCTTTACTACGGTTATGCCTGGTTTTCAGTAGTTTCGTAGAAAGCATGGGCGTAAGCGTCAGGGCCACAAAAGCAGAGATGGTCACTCCACCGGCAATCACAATACTAAATTCCCTGAACAGTCTCCCCGTCATTCCCTCCAGAAAGACGATCGGTATAAATACTGCCACCAGCGTGATGGTCGTTGCAATAATGGCGAAATATATTTCATTGGAGCCCTTCAACCCTGCTTCAAGTGGGCTCATTCCCTGTTCGATTTTGACATAGATATTCTCCATCATAACAATGGCATCATCCACCACAAGCCCGATTGACAGAACGATCGCGAGAAGGGTCAGCACATTGATGGTGAAACCAGCCAGGTACATGATAAAAAATGCACCAATCAGTGACACCGGGATCACAATGATGGGGATCAAAGTGGTACGCCAGTCACGGAGAAACAGGAAAATAATCAGCACCACGAGGGCAAAGGCAATATAAATGGTATCCATCACCTCTTTGATGGAGGACCGGATATAATTGGTATTGTCAAATCCGATGTCTATCACTACATCATCCGGGAGGTCCTTCTTAATATATTCCAGCCTGGAATAGACCTCATCCACAATGTCGATGTGGTTGGCACCCGGCTGAGGTATGATGATGGTAGCCACCATGGGAACCCCGTTCATTTTCATGATACCCCTGATGTCTTCGGGTCCAAGCTCGGCACGTCCGACATCCCGTACCCGGACAAGCTGGTCGCCTGCCTGGCGTATGATCAGGTTATTGAATTCAGCAGGGGTTGTCATAAGGCCCAATGCCCTGATGGTCAGTTCTGTAGTATTTCCTTCCACACTCCCTGCCGGAAGCTCGACATTTTCACGCTGAATGGCATTCCGTACATCAAGCGGGGTCATTTTATAGCCAGCCAATTTGGCAGGATCGAGCCACAACCGCATGGCATAGCGCTTTTCCCCCCAGATCTGAACGGCACTCACTCCGGAAATAGTCTGCAACTGCTCCTTAAAGGTAAGGTCGGCAATCTCTGAAAGTTCCAGAAGAGAACGTTTGGGACTTTTTACCGCGATCATCATAATTGGATTAGCGTCGGCATCAGCCTTTGCTACCGTTGGCGGGTCACAGTCACGCGGCAGGAAACGCTGAGCCTGGGATACCTTATCCCTGACGTCATTGGCGGCGGTTTCCATATCGACCGAGAGTTCAAATTCCACGCTGATACTGCTGCGGCCCTGACTGCTGCGGCTGGTCAGGGTACGGATGCCAGGAATACCATTGATTGATTGTTCCAGCGGTTCAGTGATCTGCGTTTCAATAACGTCAGAATTGGCGCCCGGATAAGAAGTATCTACGGAGATGAGTGGCGGGTCAACACTGGGGAACTCCCTGATTCCCAAATAGGTGATCCCTATCAATCCAAACAGGAGGATCACCAGGGAAAAGACCGTTGCCAGAACCGGCCGCTTTATACTTGTGGATGATAAACTCATAATTCGGGCTTTTCAATGGGTTTGTTAGTCACCAGCGTGTCAAGCATCACCGGTGCACCCTGTCTCAACTGGAGGGTGGCTGTTGTCAGCAGGGTGTCTCCGAATTCCAGCCCCTGGCGAACCTGAACCTGAGCTTCAGTCCGCAAACCGATCGATATCCTGCGCTGTTCTGCCTTTCCCCCTTTGTAAATAAAAACTTTCTCCCCTTCCATCTCCGGAATAACCGCTTCCGAAGGAATGGAAATGGCATTGTCAATCTCTGACAATTGGGCTTTGACACTGACAAAGCGTCCCGGTTTCAGTTCTTCCTTCAGGTTAGGGTAAAGCGCTCTGACCGCCACCATTCGGGTGTCTACGTTGACCTTGGGATCAATGGCATATACCTTGGCTGAAAAAACCTGGTCAACTCCGTCTACGGTAAAGGTAATCGGATAACCCGAGCTGATTTCCCCGGCATATTTTTCGGAAACAGAAAATTCAATCTTTAAAGGAGAGGTTTTCACCAGCCTGACAATCTTGGTTTGTGTGGTGGCAAAAGCGCCTTCACTGACCAGGCGAAGACCGACGATCCCGTCGAAAGGCGCCCGGAGTTCAGTCTCGGCAATTCTTGCCTGAACCAGCATAATGTCTGCTTCGAGGGCCTGTAATTCAGTGGCTACCTGGTCATAACTCTCACGGCTGATGGCATCGCGGTCCAGCAATTGCCGCTGGCGAAACTCTTTTTCTTCCGTAAGTTTCTTTTGAGCCTGCAGTTTCAGTAGTTGGGCCTGCAGCGGACGGTCGTTGATCTTGGCCAGCAACTGTCCTTTTTTAACTCTTGAACCTTCCGTAAAGGAGATTTCTACAATTTTCCCGGAAGCTTCGAACGACAACTCTACCTCCTCATCCGGAAGGAGGGAGCCCGTACTGTACATCAGCTCAAACATCCTGGTAGGAACAACGACGTAACCGCTGGCCATGGTTTTCTGCATGCCGGGGCCACCCCTCATGCCAGGCCCTGGCCTACCCATGCCAGGAGCGCCCAGGCCGGAGCTAACCCCGGGACCACCCTCTTTTTTCATCAGCAGAGGCTTCAACTTGGGGTAGAAAATCATGCCCGCAACCAATAACACAATCAGTAAGGTGGTTGCTATCCTGAATGTTTTTTTATTTAAACCAGCCATTCAACAAATTTATAAGTTAACCTTTAATGTTCAAAATAGTTCAGTTAATCCTATTGGACTGAGAACACCCTGAAAAGTAAAAATCAGCAATGAATTTTTCTGGATTCTGCCCCCTCACCGGTATAAATAACTCAGGAATTTTATCAATTGACGCGAACAAAACCTACATTTGCCTAAAATTCCAAATGTCAGATTTACAAGTGGTCCGCCTGCCGGACGCCTTTCTGGAAAGAATGGAATCATCTCTTGGTGACCAGTTTACTGATTTTAGAAACTCTTTTCAGAACGACGTACCTGTTTCGGTAAGGATCAACAGCCAAAAATGGAGCGGGGAGCTGCCGGTCGGCAAGGTGCCCTGGTGTGCGAACGGCTTTTACCTGGAAAAGCGCCCGTTGTTTACTGCCGATCCCTGGTTGCATGCCGGAGCCTATTATGTGCAGGAACCCCATTCCATGTTTCTGGAACAGGCCTTCAAAACAGCTGAACTTCCGGAAAATGCGCTGGTTCTCGATCTTTGTGCCGCTCCCGGCGGAAAAACCACCCATCTGCTTTCCCTGTTGCACCCCGGCGACCTGCTGGTTTCCAATGAGGTCATCCGCGGCAGGGCAGCCATCTTGCTGGAAAATATTACCAAATGGGGTTCTTCCCAGGTGGTGGTCACCCGTAACGATCCCAGGGAGTTCGTCGCTTTGGGAGAAATTTTTGACCTGATCGTCGCTGATGTACCTTGTTCCGGAGAAGGACTGTTCAGAAAAGATCCCGGATCGGTAGGGGAATGGTCACCTGAAAATGCCGGACATTGTGCCCTTCGGCAACAGCGAATCCTTTCCGAAGCCTGGAAGTGCCTGAAACCCGGCGGCTACCTGATCTATTCCACCTGTACCTACAATCCGGCTGAAAATGAGGAAAACCTGCAGTGGCTGTCAGAACAAGAAGAAGCAGAACCGGTGAAAATTGCTGTTTCAGAATCCCGGAACATTTCGGTCATCAGCCACGGCAATATTTATGGATACAGGTTTTATCCCCATCAATCCCGGGGGGAAGGTTTTTTTCTGGGGATGGTCAGGAAGGGGGAAAGACTAAAAGATTTTAGACTAAAAGACACAAGATTAAAAGACACAAGATTAAAAGACACAAGATTAAAAGACACAAGATTAAAAGACACAAGACTAAAAGACATAAGATTAAAAGACATTAGGTTAAAAGATATTAGACGGAAGGGGCAGGGAGAAAGTACAAGGAAAGTACCGGAGGAACTGGTTCTTTGGATCAATCCCGGATTTGAAGTGACGTGGTTTCAAGAACAGGGCATCTGGCATTCCTTTCCTGCATCATGGAGCAGCTACCTGCCTTTTATGGAGAAGCATCTCACTGTTTTGCAGGCAGGGACGCCGGTAGCGACACAACTGGGAGACCAGTTTATCCCCCACCCTGCCCTGGCTTTGTCACTGGCCTGCAACCGGGAAGCTTTTCCGGAATATGTCTGCAATTTGCAGGAAGCCATTGCTTTTTTGCGGAAG
>DAIDJX010000162.1 GCA_027451165.1 Prolixibacteraceae bacterium
CAATACCTTAACGAATTCTGTCCAGACTGCGTACCAGGGATTCATCTTTCGCAATAGCCCTGATCGCCAGATAATCCAGGATGATGACCATAGCCGGGATAGCAATAGTCAGCTTGAATCCAACCTCAGCACCTTTGAATCCCATATAGGCAAACCAAAAAAAAGTACTGAACAAGCCCAATAACAGAATGATGGCTAAGATCAGTATTTTCACCTGCAGAAGTCTCTTTTTGTAAAGGAAAATGGTCACCACATGAACTAAAATCACCGCTGAAAGAAAGATAGCAAGCGGCAATCCACTGGTAATCAACTCACCAGCTTTCTTAACTCCTCCGATATCTAACCGGTATACAGCATCCGCAGCGGAAATGTCTGCAACAGGTAAAATAAAAATCAGTCCGAGGAGGATGGAGGCCAGTAAAAGGTAAAGGGTTTGAATTCTTTGTATCATCGTGTTTTTTTTGTACAAAACTAATAAAAAACGTCGAGTTGGGAACTCATTGTCATGGGCGAGTTTGAACCTAAGTCACCCTTATACTTCGAGAAGTTCATTTTCAGAGATGTACCACAAATATCCCCTGACATCCTGTATTCCGGTTTCCCGGAGGAGTTCAGCATAGCGCCTTACCTGCCTGACATGTGATTCCTGCCTTATCCCTGTTTTATAATCCACAACCAGGGCACACCCTTCCTGAAGCATAATACGGTCGGGACGTAAAGTCAATTCCCGGTTGAGCAGATCGTTTTCTGTCAGGATTTCCCATTCGGCTGAAAACCATCCCTTCGCCATCGGATGGTCAATCATTTCCTTCAGTTTCTGAACAGTGGCGTCGTATTCTCCGGGTAAAAGCACACCAGCTGCCAGCGCTTTACAACATGCAGGGTCAACATCTTCCGTACGATATATCGAGGAGAGAATGGAATGAAGGACATTGCCCCTGTTTTTCCGGCTTTCCCCTTTTTCTGTCTGTTCGAAGAAATCTTCACTTCCGGGTCTTAGTTTCAATTTTCCGGAGCAATCATTAAAAATCCATTCAGGTGAAGGTAATTTTCCCTCTTCCGGCAATTGCGCCCCGGCGAAGGGCAGCGTGCCGGATGTGAACTGTTTTCTGTCTTCATCCCATGCATTTTCATATTCAGGCTGGATACAAAGCTCCCGGATGGTGTCACCAATCAGCGTCCCCATGCGGTTCGTTTTTGGTTCCTCAGGGATGTTAATCCGGAGTACAGAAACTGCCCTGGTAAACGCCACATACAACAGGTTGAGCTGATCGGCAAGCAGACTGGATAGTTCCGAGTAGTACTCTGCTTCAAAGAGAGTATCCTTCAAATCGCCCGAAAACCGTACTGGTACCAGTGGCGCAGCATTAAAAGGGGGAAGGGCAGGTTTGCACCAGAGCACTTTCTTGCGATCCAGGGAGTTTCCATAATCCACCACTGCCCAGTCGGCAAATGGGATGAACACTACTTTAAACTCAAGACCTTTGGCTTTATGCACCGAGAACAATCGGATGGCATCTGCCTGATCATTAAGCTGAACGGCCGCCTTAATGCCTTTCTCATCCCACCAGCGCAGGAAACCTGCAATGTCATTTATGCCGCTCTTTTTCAAATCAGCAGCCCGGTCGGTCAGACTTTGGAGGAATGGCCCCTCCCCGGGTAAAGTGTACAACTGAAAAGCTTTTCCGGCATGGACAATCAGTTCGTCGACTCCGCTGATCCTGCTTTTGGCATCTATTTCCACCATTTTAGGCCGCAGCAAGCGCTCAAATTCAGCTTCAAAAGTATGGTCCGGTGGTATGTTGTAATTTTTCCCGGTATTTTCTGAATCTCCGCCAACGCCAGTTCCATTTCCTCCAGGATACAGATGAAGCAGGGTTGCCTTAAGGAGACGGTTGCTGCGGTCGGTGAGATGCCGGAACAAGGCAATGACAAAAGCAACAGCAGACGAAGATTTCAGCAACAATGATTCTCCGGAAACAATCCGGAGGTTGTACTTTTCATTCTCCGGAAGTCCAGAAACAGTCAGAAAATGGTTGACCAGAAAGGTACCCTGATCGTTTTTACGGACCAAAATGGCCATATCAGAGGCCTTGTATCCCTGATCAAACATTTCCTTAACCTGGCTGATCAGGCGGATAGCAGACAATTCCTCGAAATCACCTTCCTCCGTGGCAATGGATTCCACAGAAACAAAACCATCAGGCCCCTTGCCCGGACTATATTGCTGGATGATGTCATCGTACATTTCAAGCAGGTTCTCCCTGTACTCCGCAGCTTCCGCCAGTTTTTCATGTCCGGCCATCTTTTGTTTGAAAAGTGAAAAGAAAGCATTGTTGAAAGCCACAACCTGTCTTCCGCTCCTGTAATTGGAGCGAAGCGTATAATCTTCCACAGGAAAATTGCTGAAATCTTTTCTGATTTTCGATTTCAGGATGTTCCAGTTGCTGTTCCTCCAGCGATAAATACTCTGCTTCACATCGCCCACCACAAGACTGAAATGACTATCAGACAATGAGTTGATGATCAATGGTTGCAGGTTTTCCCATTGAAGTTCCGAAGTATCCTGAAATTCATCAAGCATAAAATGGCGCCAGGTGTTGCCCGCCTTTTCATAAACAAATGGGGTATCTGACCCATCAATCACTTTTTTCAGCAGAATATTGGAATCGGCAAGAGGCAAAATTCCTTTCTCCTTTCCCAAAGTCCTGATTTCCTGGTGCAGATCAACCATCAGCGCAGCTGTAAACCATTCAGGAAGAATCGCCTTTGCCGTAGAATATGCTATTGATTCCCGGCTGATATATTCATTCAGCCTCTTCAGCCCGGGCAGAAGGATTTCCCTGGCAAATGGCATGAATTCCCCATAGCGTTTATTCTTGAGCAGCATCCAGTTTTCCGGGGTGATCACCCAGTCACCCAACTTCTGTTTCATTTTTTGCGGTTGGTCACCATTGGCCATTTTCTCCAGGAAAGCCCCCAATCCGTTTCTTTTGTTGGCAAAATCGTCGGAATTGTATCCTCCGGCTGTGTACAACCTGACCAGTTCCCCGGCTTGTTCTTTCAATTGTTTTTCATAAGCTCTGATAATGGAATATAACTTATCCCGGTAGGTGCGGCTATTGTTTCCTTCTCTGAAAAACTGTTCAAGATCATCTATTGCCGATTGCAGGGTTTCCCTGAACAATTCATTTCCAAGGGCAAAGAGATCTTTTTCGATGGAAAAGCTTTTGCCGCTTTCCATCTTATCTTCCACAAAGTCTGTCAGCCATTTGAAAAGTGCAGGTTTTTCCCCCGCATTTGAAATCAGCCGGTCAACCGCTTCCGACAGGAGCAGATCGGTATCGGTTTCCACCAATAATCCGGGATTAATCTTCATTTCCCGGTAAAATGATTTCAGAATCCGCTGGGTAAACCTATCAATGGTGCTGACGTAGAACCGGTTAAAGTCAAACAGAATATGTTCCAGTACCGATTTGGCTTTCTGCCGGAGAAAAGCCTCCTGCTTGCCTGTTTGTTCCATCAATAGATCAAGATACTCTGAAGAATCGCCCCTGGCAAAGATCCACAACTGTTTCAGGATGCGCTCCTTCATTTCCGCAGTGGCCTTGTTGGTAAAGGTAATGGCCAGAACCTGCCGGTAATTGGCGGAAGTAGTCAGAATGAGCTTCAGGTATTCCAACACCAGGAGAAAGGTCTTTCCTGAGCCGGCAGAAGCTTTTACGATTTTCAACATCTCTGCAAGTTTAGGGTTGATGACCGGAAACGGTGACACCACCGCCGATCCGGAAGTTTTTACCAACTTTATATTCCATGAACACCGACATACCCCGGTTGGGATATTGTCCGGAGCCAGCCACAGGCAAAGGAGCATGAAATGGATTGCTGAAGCCAAAACTACTGCCGCCCACGGTGAGTCTGGGAGAAGCTTTCCAGGATGCCTGGTTAAAAATGATTCCTGTTCCGGAGAAAGGAGTCAGAAAATATCCGGAAGGGAAGTAAGCAAACCTGGTGGTGGAATAGTTGATTTGCCAGCGGCCTTTCAGCATATCGGAAAAATCAAAAGCCTTTAAATTCAGCGGGGTACTCAGTTCCGTCAGGGATAATCCGGAAAAAGATCCAGAAAAAGAAAGGCCCGGTTCATAAAGCGCTGGTACGCTGAATTTCATGGTATCCAGCCCCGACACAGGTGAGGTCAGGTACTCCTGCGCATGCAGGATAACCGGGAACAACAGGATCGTTATGAAAGAGATTCTGCTCAAATTTACAATTCTTTATGTTGTGTGAGGTCAAAAATAATGAATCCTGATGAGAGAATGGCCGGGAATTTTTACAAATTTGCAGGACTAAGGAGAACGGAGACGGGACAATAAATCCGAAATCAAAAATCCGAAATCCGAAATTCCGGTAAAGTCCTGATACCTGATACCTGATACCTGATACCTGATACCTGATACTTGATACCTGATACTTGATACTTTAAAGATATGAAAATCAAATTTCTAGGCGCTGCACGCGAAGTGACCGGCAGCAAGCACCTGATCACTGTTAGTCAGGGAAAAAAGATTCTGCTCGACTGTGGCATGTTCCAGGGCAAGGGACTGGAGACCGATGCCATGAACCGTAATCTTGGATTTGATCCGGCTGACATTGACCACATTGTGCTTTCACATGCCCATATTGACCATTCCGGGCTGATCCCCTACCTTTACAAGCTGGGTTTCCGCGGATCGGTGGTTTGCACGAATGCCACCCGTGATTTATGCGCGATTATGCTGGCTGACAGTGGTCATATCCATGAGAACGATGTGAAATGGTTCAACAAACGCCGCATATCCAAGGGTCTGGAGCCGGTGGAACCCATTTACACCGAAAAGGAAGCGCGGGCCTGTATGGAGTTGTTCATTGGGGTGCCCTACAACCGCAAGTTCAACATTGACAACAACATCCGGGTGAAGTTCACCAATACCGGTCACATGTTGGGAAGCAGCGTGGTATCGCTGGAGATTCTGGAACACGGGGAATGGTATAAAATCGGGTATACCGGGGATATCGGCCGTCCGACCAATCGTATCCTGAAATCGCCCGATCCATTCCCGCACTGCGATTACCTGATCACGGAATCCACTTACGGGAACAGGCTTCATCCGCAAATGCAGGAGGCTGAAGGGGAATTACTCCGGATTATACAGCACACCTGTGTTGAAAAAAAGGGGAAACTGATCATTCCCTCCTTTGCCATTGGACGGACACAAGAGGTGGTTTATTCCCTGAACAATTTCTTTAATGAAGGAAAACTTCCCCGGGTAAACATCTATGTAGACAGTCCGCTGGCTGTCAATGCCACAGAAATCTTCCGGCTCCACACTGACTGTCTGAACGACAGGGTGAAAGAAGTGATGGTGGATGATCCCGATCCGTTCGGGTTTGCCTCCCTGTATTACATTACCCGCCCTGAGGAATCCAAAAAGCTGAATAGCCTGGATCAACCCTGTGTGATCATTTCTGCTTCAGGAATGATGGAAGCCGGCCGGATCAAGCATCACCTCGCCAATAATATCAGTGATCCCAAAAATACCATTCTGGCAGTGGGTTATTGCTCCCCGGTAACATTAGGTGCAAAAATACTGCGTGGAGATGAGGTGGTATCCATTTTTGGAGAAGAGCATCCGGTCCTTGCTGATGTGGAAAGAATCGAAGCTTTCTCAGGCCACGGAGATTACAACGAGATGCTGAATTACATCAGTTGCCAGGACAAAACAAAACTGAAAAAGGTCTTCCTGGTCCACGGAGAAACGGAATCCCAGCAATTTTACAAAGGAATACTGCAGGAAGCGGGATTTGACAATATTGAGATTCCGGAGCAGGGGCAGGAATTCAAACTCTGAAAGGGAGACCGGCGCTTCGGATCCCTTCGACTTCGTTCAGGGACTGCCGCTCAGCGACCGGAGACGGGAGAAAGAAGACGGGAAGTCAAAGGCGGCGTCCGGGATTCGTGTGTCGATGAATTTGTTTTCTTTGCGTTCTTCGTGTCCTTTGCAAGACATCATTTTCGTATCCTGGGAAATATAAACCTGAATTAACATGAAAAAGGCGCTTTACATCCTTCTTTCCGTTCTTGTGGTTTTGACCGTTGTGTACTTCGCCGGTCCGAAACCGCCCAAACCGGTAATGGGCAATGAATTTCCGGCAATTCAGGGAGATCTTGTCCAACTGGAGAAATGGATCACCGACCGGGAACAAACCCTGAAAACCAAACCGGATAATGAAGCCCGTTTTCTCTGGGCCAATGATTCTGTGAAAGGAAAGACAAAATATGTCCTTTTGTACCTTCACGGTTTTTCAGCCAGCTGGTTTGAAGGTAGCCCTGTGAATGTTGATTTTGCCCGCCATTTCGGATGCAATGCCTATTTCCCGCGGCTGGCTTCCCATGGGCTGATTACTCCCGATCCCCTTCTCGATATGACTCCTGACCGACTTTGGGAATCAGCCAAAGAAGCACTGATGGTAGCCGGGCAGATGGGTGAAAAAGTGGTAATTATGTCCACTTCCACCGGAGGAACCCTTTCCCTGAAACTGGCGGCAGAATTTCCGGAGAAAATCACAGGGTTGATCCTCTTTTCCCCGAATGTGGAAATCAACAACAGTGTGGCCTGGTTACTTTCCAAACCCTGGGGATTGCAACTGGCCAGGAAATCAGCCGGAGGAAATTACCGCATCACCAATCCCGACAGTACCGCAAAGGATTGTCAGTACTGGTACTGCAAATACCGGCTGGAAGGGATTGTTTACCTGCAGCAACTTCTCGAGGCAACGATGAAAGAGGAAGTGTTCAAAAAAGTGACGGTTCCTGTTTTCCTGGGTTATTATTACAGGGACGAAAAACACCAGGACCCGACCGTCAGGGTGGATGCCGCGCTGAAGATGTTTGATCAATTGGGGACGCCGGTGGATGTGAAGGTAAAGATGGCTTTCCCGGAAGCGGGGGACCACTGCATTGCCAGTTCCATGTATTCCAAATCGGTGGATGAGGTAAGGGCGGCGAGTTTTGCTTTTGCGGAGAAGTTTCTGGGGATGAAGCCGAAATAGTTGTTCCGAAGAGTTCCGAAAGTGTTTCGGGCTTCGCGTTCCGGAACCGCCGGAACCATCGGAACTTTTTAGAACACTTCGGAACACCCCGGAACGCTGAACCTTACTGTTACCCGAATAATAATTCCAATTTTTCCTTTGCGTCTTTGCGTCTTTGCAGGAAAAATTATTATTTTTGCCCCGCGAAATTGCCCAGATGGTGAAATTGGTAGACACGCCAGCTTGAGGGGCTGGTGCCGGTTACGGTGTGCAAGTTCGAGTCTTGTTCTGGGCACCAAAGTTTGAATAAAGAGTAATATGAAGCGCCTGATTTTTGAGAATCAGGCGCTTTTTATTTTTTGGGAGATGCCATTTTAGTGGCCACAAAAAGTCTGAAAAATTAAAAAACTCATCAGAGTTATCCCGCATAGGAGTGAGGATACATATTGGCTGCTCCTGTATTATTTCCTGTAAGACATTAAATACCAGCATATTGCGTTTTTTATGAAAAATCTTTATT